>JAFMQQ010000001.1 GCA_017354595.1 Micromonosporaceae bacterium | reverse complement strand
CGGCGATGGGCCTGACGTCGCTGGACAGCCTGGAGGATTTCCGCATGCACAACGCGGCCAACTTCCAGGCGTACCGCGGGTCGCTGGCTGGCATACCGGGGATCCGATTGATCGAGTTCGATGAGCGGGAGCGCAACAACTTCCAGTACGTGGTCATCGAGGTGGACGAGACGGTGACCGGGATCGACCGGGACACGCTGGTCGCGCTGCTGCATGCCGAGAACGTCCGGGCACGGCGGTACTTCTATCCCGGCTGCCACCGGATGGCGCCCTACCGGGATGGGATCCGGCTGCCCAACACCGAGGCGCTGGCCGCCCGCACCATCACGCTTCCCACCGGTACGTCGGTCGGCGCCGGGCAGATCGCGCAGATCTGCCAGCTGGTGCGGCGGGCGGTCGCCGGTGCGGCAGACGGTACCACTCCATCCACTGTGGACTATGCGGTCCCGGTGACCTGACCGTCAAGGGGAAAGCCATGAAGGTATCGGTGCTCGGGCCGCTGGAGATGGCGGTCAACGGCAAGCTGGTTACCCCCAGCGCGCCGAAGCTGCGCAACCTGGTGGCCCTGATGGCGTTGCGGCAAGGCCACGTGGTAACCCGCGACACGCTGATGGAGGAGCTGTGGGGCGAGGCCCCGCCGGTCAGCGCGTTGGCCACTTTGCAGACCTACATCTACCAGCTGCGCCGGCTGTTGGGCGAGGAGCCGGGCGGCGGCCGGGACACGCTGGTGACCAAGCCGCTGGGGTACCTGATCCAGCTTGGCCCGGACGACCTGGACCTGGCGGTCTTCGACCGGCTGGTCGAGCAGGGCCGGGCGGCGTTGGCCGGCGCGCCGGACCGGGCAGCGCGGCTGCTCGGCGAGGCGCTGCGGATGTGCACGCCGAACCCACTGTCTGATGTGGACGCCGGACCGGTGCTGGGTGTGCACATCAGCCAGCTCGCCGAGCGCCGGTTGCAGGCGATCGAGTTGCGCGTCGAGGCGGACCTGAGGCTCGGTCGGCACCGTGAGGTGATCGGGGAGCTGAAGACACTGGTCGCGCAGCATCCGTTCCATGAGGGATTTTCGGCGAGCCTGATGCTGGCCTTGGAGCGGTCGGGGCGGCGTCCGGAGGCGTTGGAGGCGTACCAGGCGTTGCGTGTCACGCTCGGGGAGGAGCTTGGCATCGACCCGTCGCCCAGGCTGCGCGGCATGTACGGGGCGCTGCTGGCGGTCGACTCGCAGCCCAGCCAGCCGCCGCCGGGGGCAGACCACGGCTTTGAGCAGGCTGGTGGGTTGGAGTACCTGGGTGGTCTGGTGCGCCCGGCCCAGCTGCCGCTGGATATCGGTGATTTTGTTGGCCGGGTTCAGCTGGTGGCCAGGCTGGAGGAGATGGTGACCGGCGACGCTGACGGTGACGGTGGTGGTGGGACTCGGCTGGTGGCGATCTCGGGTGTGGTCGGGGTGGGTAAGACCACGCTGGCGGTCCGGGTCGGGCACCGGGTGCGGTCCGGCTATGTCGATGGGCAGTTCTACGCCGAGCTGTCCGGCTCGAGTGAGCAGCCGGCCGACCCGCACGCGGTGCTGGGCGGCTTCCTGCGCGCCGCCGGCCTGGCCGACTGGCAGCTGCCGCAGACACTCGGCGAGCGTAGCCAGCTGTTTCGCAGTTGGACGGCGGAGCGTCGGGTGCTGGTGGTGTTGGATGATGCGGCGACCGCGGCTCAGGTCAGGCCGCTGCTGCCGGGCGGTACCCGGTGCGCGGTACTGGTCACCAGCCGGCCGGTGCTGGCCGGGCTGGCCGGTGTGTATCCGGTCGGACTGGCGGAGCTGGACGAGGCGGACTGCCTGCAGCTGCTGGCCAGCTGCGCGGGGCGGCAACGGGTGGCGGCCGAACCGGAGGCGGCCGCGGCGGTTGTGCGGATGTGTGCCCGTTCCCCGCTGGGCATCCGCGCCGTCGGTGCACGGCTGCGGGCCAATCCGCTGTACCCGGTACGCCGGATGGCGGCCCGGATGGCCGACCCGCGTACCCGGCTGGCCCTGCTCCACGTCGACGAGCTGGATCTGGGTGCACGCCTGGCGCCGAGCTACCGCAGGCTGGAGCCGGCCGCCCGACGGCTGCTGCAGGGTCTGACCCGCGCCGAGCAGGGGTCCTTCACCGCTACCCAGGCCGCCCGGCTGACCGGACTGCCCACCTCGGCGGTCGAGCCATTGTTGGACCAGCTGGCGCAGACCGCCTTCATCCGGCACGGAGACCGCGACGAGCGTACCTTCCTCCTGCCCGGCCTGGTACGCACCTACGTGCTGGGCATGCCCACACCGCCCAACGCCGACCCGGCCGCGAGCACACCCGCTGCCGGCGCCGGGCGGCGGCTCACCCGCCGTCATGCCCAGCGCTGATGCCGGTCGCCGCCCGACTGCCGGCCGGCTGGATCGGCTGGCCGCGGCGGGGCTGTGCCGGAACGCGCACCGCGAGGTCGCGGATCTGGTCGGCGAGGCGCAGGGTGCCCAGCGCGGCGGCGCGCCAGACGCTCTCGTCCCGGCCACCGTCGCGAGCCGCCGCCGCGAACGCGCCGACCGAGCCCTCGAACTGGTGGTACGGGGCGAGGGTCAGCTCCTCCACCCGGTCCTGCTCTTCGATGCGCAGCACCGGCTGCCGGTACGCCGGCGGGGTGAACGCCCGGTCCAGGTGCAGCCGCGCGGTGCTTCCCCAGAGGGTGTACCAGGAGCCGTAGCTGTGCTCGAAGCCGAAGGCCAGGCTCGCCGGCACGCCCCCGGCGGAGACCAGTAGCGCCTGCCCGGACAGGTCCACGCCGCGATCCGGGTCCTCGCGCAGCACAGCGCCGGCCACCCGTAGCTGTTCACCGAGCATGAGCTGGGCGCAGCGCAGCGGGTACACCCCCGCGTCGAGCAGGGCACCGCCGGCCAGGGCTCGTGAGTACCGTATGTCCACATTGGAGAGTGGCGGGAAGCAGAAGGCGGCGTGTAGCGCGCGTACCTCGCCCAGCCTGCCGGCGGCGACCAACTCGCGCACCCTGGCGTGTACCGGGTGGTGCAGGAAGGTCATGTTGTCCCGCAGCACCAGGCCCGACTCGGCGGCCAGCTGGGCCAGCTCGGCGGCCTGCGCGGCATCCGGCGCCAGTGGCTTCTCCACCAGCAGGTGCTTGCCGCAGGCCAGCACCTGGGCGCCCCACTCCAGGTGCAGCGAGGGTGGCAGGGGCAGGTATACCGCGTCCACGTCGTCGCGCTCGAGCAGCCCGGCGTAGTCGGTCGCGCGGCAGCCGAAGCGGTCGGCGACCCGGGCCGCCTTCGCCGGGTCCCGGCTCGCCACCCAGGTCAGCGTGGTGTCCGGGTGGGAGCAGATCGCCGGGAGGGTGCGCCGGACGGCGATGTCCGCGCAGCCCAGGACGCCGAAGCGCAGCGGGCCGGTCATGCGAGACCGCGCAGGCAGGCGACCAGCGTGCGGGCCTGAACGTTGAGGTAGTGGCTGTGCATCAGCAGCCGGCTGAGCTGGTGCAGGGTCATCCAGCGGAACTCCGGGCGGACCTGCTCGGGGAAGTCGTCGTCGACCTCCACGATCACGTACCGGCACTGGGCGTGGTGGAACCGGCCGCCCTCCTCGGCCAGCTCGACGTCGAAGAGGATCTGCTCTGGCCTGCTGCAGAGCACCACGTCGAGGAAGGGTGGCCGGTTCTCGGGGGCCAGGTGCACGTAGTTGGACGGAGTGGCTTGCACGGTGGGTGCCAGCTCGACCGTATCCATGTAGCCGGGCTCGACCCGTGCATTGACCAGTACGTGCAGCACTCCCTCGAAGCGTTTGACCAGGAATGCGACCATACCCAGGCCGCACGGCGCGAGCAGCGGCTGGGACCACTTGGTCACCTCCCGCCGGTTCGACTCCACCTGTACCGCGATCACGCTGAAGTACAGTCCCAGCTCGTGCGAGATGGCCCACGGGTCGCACCGCCAGCCGTCCACCTCCCGCAGCGGTATGGGCAGTACGGTCAGCTCCTGTGCGGTCTGCCGGGCGGTGATCCAGCTCAGGATCTCAGAGGTGGTGCAGAGGCCACCGGTGGACCAGTCGGCGGACCGGGCGATGGCCGCACCGAGCGGCTTGTGCGTGCCGACCGAGGGGATGTAGGGCAGGCAGGACAGCACGGTCCGTGCGTCCATACTCACCAGGTTGTCTACCCGCAGCAGCCGGTACAGCTGGCCCAGGGTCAGCCAGCAGAAGTCCTCGCCGGCCTCGATCTCCGGGCCGACCTCGACGACCATGTTGCGGTTGCGTTTGCGGTAGAACCACGCGCCCTGCTCCGACTGCAGGACATCGGTGATGACCCGGTCCGGTGGAGGGTCGCGGAAGGTCTCCAGGTACGGCACGGCGGCGCCACGGTGCACTCGGGTGTAGTTGCTCTTGGTCGCCTGTACGGTCGGGGCGAGCTGCACTCCGTTGATGTTGCCCGGCTCGATCTTGGCCTGCATCAGGAAGTGCAGAACTCCGTCGATCTCCCGGACGGCGATGCCCAGGATGCCGATCTCGGGCTGATTGATGATGGGCTGGGTCCACTTGGACACCGGCCCGAAGTCGGTGCTGACCCGCAGGCCCTCCACCGAGAAGAACCGCCCGCTGGAATGGCAAAGGTTTCCGGTGTCCGGCCGGAACCGCCAGTCCCGCAGTTCGGCGAAGGGTACCCGGGTCACCCGTTGCAACTGGTGTTGCCGCCGCTCCCGCAGCCACTGCCAGAACTGGTTGTCGCGCATCACACCACCGTCGCGGGCCAGGGCAGATTCAGCGATGCGCTGGGACAGGCCAGGGTCGGTGTGGCGAAGGGGCTGTGTCATGGTCTCCACGGACATGCTGATCTCCTCACCCGGTGGGCCGGTCGCCCACCAGAACAGCGGCCGTGGCTGGAGCCGCGGTAGAGGCATGGACGGACTGGGTGTCGGCTCAACAGCGCTTGAGTGCGCCTTGAGCCTGCGCTGGTTTGCTGCGGGCCATGGAAACGTTGGTCACCACGATCACCCGTGCCGCGGTCGACCTGCTTCCTGGGCCGGTCGGCCCCGATACCGACCTGTTTGACACAGGTGCCGATTCGGTCACCACGGTCCAGTTGGTGAACCGCCTCCGGCAGCTGCACGGTTGCCTGGTCACCCCGCCGGATGTGGTCACCGGGCGTACCCCGCGGCTGATCGCCGAGATCGTCGCCGGCCGCTCGGGATCCGAGTGTGCCGCTGGCGCGCCCCTGGTGGGCACACCTCGTGGTGGCGTTACCCGTCTGGTAGGTGGGCTGCCGGTCAGCCAGCACCGCATGTGGTACCTGGAGCAGCAGCGCCCAGGTAGCGGGGACGCGATAAACCCGATGCTGTTTCGCATCCGCGGTCCGCTGGACCTGCCGGCGCTGGCTCGCGCGCTGAGCTATCTGGTGGACCGGCACTCGGCGCTGCGCACCATTCTGACAACTGACGACGGCTGGCGCGTCACGCCGCTCGTCCTGCCGCCCGGCTCCGAGCCGGAACTGTCCACTGTGGAAGTAGCCGGGGCTGGACTGCTCGCGGCGATCGAGGGCTTGCTTTGGGAGCCGTTCGATATGGGGCGGGACCGGCCGTTGCGGTCGCGGTTGTTCCGGCTCGGCCCGGCCGACCACTGCCTGGCTCTCGGGCTGCACCAGACCGCATATGACGGCTGGTCGGACGGGTTGATCTGTCGCGATCTCGCCATCGCGTACCGATCATTCCACAGTGGACAGGAGCCGGACCTGCCGGCGGTGCCGGGATTCCAGGAGGTGGCCGCCGAGGTGACGGGTGCGCCGGCCGACGAGCAGTTCTGGCTGGAGCACCTGCGGGGCGTGCCGGATATGCCGTGCGAGATGCTCCCCTCGTCGCCCAGCGGCCCGGTCGACGACCAGCCGGTGCGGCTGTCCGCCGTCAACGCCGAGCGGCTGAGGCGGACCTGCCGCTGCTACGCCACCATGCCGAGCGCGGTCTATCTGGCTGCCTGGATCCTTGCGTTGCGCGAAGAGACCGGCGCAGACGACTTTGCGGTCGGGTTGGCGCTGGCCGGGCGCACCCAGCCAGCGGCCGAGAACGTGGTCGGCGCCTTCGCCTCCTCGGCGATCCTGCGCTTCCCGTCCTCGGTCGGCGCGGGCGACTGCCTGCAGCACGCGACTGCTCTGCTCGGGCGGGTACTGACCGACCAGTTCATGCCGCTGGAGCGGTTGTACTGGGAGTTGCAGCCGACCTCGACTGGTCGCGCGCCGTTCTGCCAGGTGGGTTTCCTGCTGCAGGGCACCGAGCACCCGGGACTTGTGCTGCCGGGGCTGTCGGTGACCCGCATCTGGATGCCGCAGCGTACCTCGGTCCTCGAGCTGTGCCTGGCGCTGCTGCCGGTCAGCGGCGGGGACAGCCACATCTGGTACCGCACGGACGCGGTGAGCCCGCAGCGCGCCGCCCGGTTGGCAGAACGCTGGCTGTGGCACGTGGCCCGGCTCGGTGACGAGGTGGCCGGCGATGCATCGTCCACTGTAGACATTGGAGGTGTGGGATGACGATGCTCGAATTTGCCTCGACGGCGCTGCTGGTGCTCTCCGGTGTCACCGCCGGGGTGCTGTTCGCGGTGGCGCTCAGCGTGGTGCCGGCGTTTCTGGCGCTGGAGCCGGCCCAGTACGTGCAGACCCACCAGTTGGTCGGCCGCCGGTTCGACCGGGTGATGCCGCCGGCGGTGCTCAGTTCCGTGCTGCTCGCCACGGGCCTGGCCGCCGCTACCGGGCAGCCGCTGTACGGGCTGGGCGCCGCCCTCAGCCTCGGCGTCTCGCTGGTCTCTCAATTCGGCAATGTGCCGATCAACCGCCGGGTCAAGAAGCTGGACCCGAGCGCCATCCCGGCGGATTGGTCGGACCCGCGGCTGCGGTGGCGCCGGTGGCACCATTTGCGTACCTCGTCTGCGCTGCTCGCGCTGCTGGCCAACGCGGCCGCTACGGCGCTGGCCGCCCGCTGAGCTTCGCCACCCTGATACCCGGCGAAGGGGTCACGCGGTGAGCACGAGTTTGCCGGAGGTGCGGCCGGCGAGCATGACGCCGATCGCCTCACCGGCGCGGGAGAGCGGGAACTCTCCAGCGACCTGCGGGCGCAGGCCGGTGCGGTCCAGGAAGGCGAGCAGGTTCGCCAGATCGGTCACGGTACCCATGGTGGAGCCGACCACGCGTACCTCGCGGAAGATCAGATCGTCCAGCGCCATCCGATAGCCGATGGTGCTGGTGCCGCTGCGCCACCCGGCACAGACCACGGTGCCGCCCGGGCGCACCAGGTCGGTGGCGTGGGACCAGCCAGCCTCGTCGATGCCGGCGTCGAAGACCGCATCCACCAGCCGGTCTGGGCGCTTGCCGGCCGGGAAGACCCGATGCGCGCCGAGCTCGGTGGCGGCCACCCGATCGCGGTCCCGTCCGGTGGCCACCCACACCTCGAATCCGGCCTTGCGAGCCAGCGCCACCACGGCGCCGTTGATGCTGCCCAGCCGGTCCCGCGCGTCGACCAGGATGGTCTGTCCCGGGTGGGCTCGGGAATTCACAAACAGCATCCGGTACGCGGTGAGCCAGGCGGTCGGCAGGCAGGCCGCCTCGATATGGCTCATCGAGGCCGGTTTGGGTACCGCGTTGCGTTCCGGCACGGCAACCGCCTCGGCGAAGCTGCCCGGATACCGTTCGCTGAGCACGGTACGCCCCGGGTCGAGCTCCTCCGGGCCGACCCAGCCGGGAGCCGGTACGCAGGAGTGCAGCACCACCTCGGTGCCGTCGGCCAGCTCGCCCGAGCCGTCACAGCCAAGGATCATCGGGTACCGGGCGGGATCCATCCGTACCCCGCGCAGGGTGTTGACGTCGTGCATGTTCAGTGACGCGGCCCGTACCTGGACCAGCACCCAGCCGGGCGCCGGCTGTGGTTGGCTGCGTTCTCCAGCGGCGAGCGCGGCGAGCGGGTTGGTCGGGTTGGGTGCCTTGGCGTAGACGGCGTACACGGTCCCTCCCTGCGTTCGGGCGGCATGCTGTGGTCAGAGGATCCGCACCACGTCCTGGTACGGCAGCCGGGGCAGCCTGGGGCGGGTCTTGGGCAGCGGGCGGCCGATGTTCACCACCATCAGCGCCTCCAGGTCGCCGGCCGGAAAGAACTCCCGGTTGACGGCGGCCCTGTCCATGCCGGTCATCGGCCCGGCGGCCAGGCCGGCGCAGCGTACTCCGATGATGAAGTAGCCGGCCTGCAGCAGGGCGTTGAACCGGGCCTGCGCCGCCCGCTCCGCCGGCCGCCCGGCGAACTCGTCGCGAAGCAGCAGACCGGCGGGGAAGAGCTCGGGCAGCCGCTGGTGGAAGTTCAGGTCGGCGGCGAGCAGGACGACCAACGGGGCGCGGGCGGCGCGCTGCTGGTTGTGCCCGTGCAGGTATGGAAGCAGCCGCCGCCTCGCCTGCTCGCTGCGCAGTGCGACCAGCCGCAACGGCTGCTGGTTGAGCGCGGTCGGGCCGTACTTCACCAAGTCGTAGATGGCGGCGAGCTGCTCCCCGGAGACCGGCTCATCCTGGAAGGCGCTGGCCGACCGCGCCTCGCGGAACAGCAGATCCTGGAACTGCCTGGGCAGCACGAGGTGCTCCCGCACAGCGAGCTGTTCGGATGTCATGGCACCGGGACGCCGGCCGGCTGCGCCAACCCGGCGAGCTCCGCCAGGTCGGCTGCGACCCGCACCGGGGCGGGCATGGCCAGCATCCGGTCACGCAGCGCCCGTGCGGTGCCAGGGTAGTCGCCATCCAAAATGGACAGTACGGCGTCTCGGATGGACTGTGTGGTCGCCTGCTGTGCCGGCAGGTACCGGCCGGCACCGGCGCGCTCGACCTGCCGGGCGTGGAAGACACCATCCGGCATCGCGGCCAATACGACCTGCGGCACACCGAACAGCAGCGAGGTCATGGTGCCACCGGCGCCACCCTGGTGCACAACGCCGGCGCAGCTGGGCAGCACCAGGTGCAGCGGGACGGGGCCGAGGAAGCGGACGTTGCCGGGCAGCGGGCCGAACAGGTCGCGCTGGCTGTCGGCGACGGCTATGACCACTTCCACGTCGCAGTCGGTCAGCGCTTCGGCGACCGCGGGGGCGATTATCAGGTCGTCGAAGCCGAACCGGTCCAGGGACGTGCCCCAGGTGATGCAGATCCGGGGCGCTGACGGCGGTTCGCGCAGCCAGTCCGGCACCACCGAGGGGCCGTTGTACGGCACGAAGCGGATCGGCCGGCGCGGCAGCCCGTCGTGCACCTGTATCGGCGCCGGGCACGGGTCGAGGGTCACGTCGCCGTTGATGCCGAGCCGGTCCAGGCCGAACCGGGCGGCCAGCTCGCCCACCAGGTCGGTTTCGAACTCGGCGACGGGTGCGCTGAGGTCGACGCTCCACAAGTGACGGACGGCCGGGATGCCGTGTAGCCGGGCGACCAGCAGGCCCGCGTACCCCGTGGGCTCGAAGACCACCAGGTCGGGTCGCCAGTCCCGGCAGAACGCCACCAGCTCGTCGGCCTGGGCGTCGGCTGCCTGCACCGCGACGCGCAGCCCGAGCAGGCTACGCCGGCGGATTCGGGCCACCGCACCGTCCGGCTCGGCCTCCGGGTCGACCGGCGGGGTTGGCCGCCAGCCGCGGGCCTTGACCTGCTCGACCAGCACACCGAAAGAGTCAAACTGCGGGCCCACGCCGAGCGCGGGCAGGCCGCTGCGGGTGATCGCCGGAACCAGGTCCGGGTTGCTGGCCACCACGACCTCGTGCCCGGCGGCGCGCAGCGCCCAGCCCAGCGGCACCATCGGGTTCAGGTGCCCGTTCATGTTCCAGGTGGTGAACAGTACGCGCATGGGCACCACGGTGCCGGTCCCGATTTGCGGATCGCTTGAGTCGGCACGGGCGCCTTCCGGGGGATCCTCTAGCGGCCGGTAGCAGCCTTCGCGCATGCGGCTAGGTGTGTTTCTCAACCAGCACAGCGCGGTGCCAGTGGCGGTCGCTGCCGAGCAGCTCGGCTACGGGCTGGCCCTGGTGCCAGAGGGGTACCGGTGCGACGCGGTCAGCGTGCTCGGCGCGGTGGCGGCGCGGACCAGCCGGATCGGGCTCGGCTCCGGGGTCATGCAGATCCCGGCGCGGACCCCGGTGTTGACCGCACTTACAGCCTCCACATTGGACAGTATGTCAGCTGGCCGGTTCCGGCTCGGGTTGGGCGTGTCCAACCCGGACGTGTCGGCCGGCTGGTACGGCGTACCCTTCGACGCGCCGTTGCGCCGCACCCGTGAATACGTGGAGGTGGTGCGGTTGGCGCTATCCGGTGCGCCGGTCCGCTACCACGGCAGGCACTACCGGCTGGGCGAGGCGGACGCGGCCCAGCTCGCCGGCCCGACACCGGCCCGGCTGCCGATCTATCTGGCCGGGGTTGGCCCGCGCAGCCAGGAGCTGGCTGGCGAAATCGGTGACGGCTGGGTCGGCGTGTTCAGCTCACCGCAGCAGGTCGCCGAGGCGCTGGATCGGCTGCGCGCCGGGCGGCGTGCGGCGGGTGCCGGGGAGCCAGGCGACCGGCTCGCCGGCTTCGAGGTGCTGCTGTCGGTACCCATCGGGGTCGGCGACGATCTGCTCGCCGCGGCACAGCCGCTGCGGCACTACTTCGCCAACTTCATCGGGCTGGGCAGCGCCGAGCGCAGCATCTACCACCGGCTCGCGGTACGGATGGGCTTCGGCGAGGCGGCCAGTCAGATCCGGGCGCACCTGCGGGCCGGGGATCGGGCCGCAGCAGCCGCCGCGGTGCCGTTCGAGCTGATCGACGCTACGTCGCTGGTCGGCCCGGTGAGCCGGATCGCTCCGCGGCTCGCGGAGTACCGGGCGGCGGGCGTGACCACGCTCGGCCTGACCCTGCTCGCGCCATCGGTCGAGGACCAGCTCGCCACGGTGCGGGCCGCGGCGGCCGCCCTGGCCCGGTCCTCGAGCCGGCTCCTACCCCCAGGGCGCAGCCTGGCTGCAGCGCAATCCTCCAAGGAGACCTGATGTCGTCCCGTACTCTCATCGTCGCGCGGCTTGACCCGGCGCACACCGGCGCGGTCGCCGAGTTGTTCGGTGCATCCGACCGCACCGAACTGCCCGCGCTGGTCGGGGTCCGCAGCCGCACTCTGTTCAGCTATCACAGCCTCTACTTCCATCTGGTGGAGAGCGATGGGCCGACCGGGGTGGCGCGGCGGCTCGGCGAGGTCCGCGAGCATCCACTCTTCCGCGAGCTGAACAGCGCGCTCGCCGACTATGTGCGCCCGTACGACCCGAGTTGGCGGCAGCCCGCAGATGCCATGGCCACCACGTTCTACCAGTGGAGCCGGGAAGACACCGGACCGAGGAGCGATTCATGAGCGCGCAACTGTCCACTCGCAACGGACCAGTCCATGATGGACACGACGAGGCGATCCACAATGGCGGTGTCCACAATGGAGTCGTGAAGATCGGCCGGGATGACATACCGCCGAACCGCCGCCGCGGCGGCGAGATCCGGGTGGTGCTCGGCCCGCGTACCGTCGGCTCCACCTCGGGGTTCCTGGGGACCCTCGACCTGGCCCCCAGCGAGTTCGTCGCCGAGCACTACCACCCGTACTCGGAAGAGTTCCTCTACGTGGTCTCCGGCGAGATGGACGCCAAAGTGGACGGACAGCCGATCCACCTGGTCGCCGGTGAGGGATTGATGGTGCCGATCGGGATCCGGCACCGGGTGGAGAACAACGGCACGGTACCCGCCCGCGCGGTGTTCCACCTGGCGCCGCTCGCGCCGCAGCCGGCCCTCGGCCACGTCGACACCGAGCCGTTGCCCAACCCGCACCTGCCCCCGCCGGCCGTCGCGGCACCTGCCGAAGGAGGCGCGGGATGACCCGGCGGCGAGCGGTGCTGACCGGCATCGGTGTGGTCGCGCCGGGCGGTGTCGGTACCCGGGCCTTCTGGGACCTGATGCTCGCCGGACGTACCGCGACCCGAGCGTTGACGCTCTTCGACGCCACTGGGTTCCGGTCCCGGATCGCCGCAGAGTGTGACTTCGAGCCGACCCGGCACGGGCTCACCGCCGAGCAGGCACGGGAGTGGGACCGGGTCACCCAGTTCGCTGTGGTAGCCGCACGAGAGGCGATCTCCGACAGCGGGCTGGACTTCGGCGCGCTGCCACCGGAGCGCACCGGCACGGTCATCGGCACCGCGGTGGGCTGCACCACGCGTCTGGAGGAGCACTACGTCCGGGTCAGCGGCGGCGGGCGGGACTGGCTGGTCAACCCGGACCGGGCGGTGCCACAGCTTTATGACTACCTGACGCCGAGCAGTATCGCGCGGGAGGTTGCCTGGCTGGCCGGTGCCGAGGGCCCGGTCAGCGTGGTCTCCACCGGCTGCACTTCGGGGCTGGATGCGGTCGGCTACGCCGCCGCGCTGGTCGAGGAGGGCAGCGCGGAGGTTGTGCTGGCCGGCGCCGCGGAGGCACCAATCTCGCCGATCAGCTCGGCCTGCTTCGACGCCATCAAGGCCACCTCGGCGAACAACGCGGAACCGCAGACGGCCAGCCGGCCGTTCGACAACCGGCGGGACGGGTTCGTGCTCGGCGAGGGGGCGGCGGTCTTCGTGATGGAGGAGGCCGCCGCGGCCAGGGCCAGGGGAGCGCGGGTCTACTGCGAGGTGGCCGGGTTCGGCAACTTCGGCAACGCGTACCACATGACGGGGCTGCGCCCGGACGGCCTGGAGATGGCCGAGGCGATCCGGGTCGCGTTGCACCGTGCCCGGGTCGACCCGACCGACGTGGACTACATCAACGCGCACGGCTCGGGCACCCGGCAGAACGACCGGCACGAGACGGCCGCATTCAAGCGTGCCCTGGGCGAGCACGCGTACCGGGCGCCGGTCAGCTCCATCAAGTCGATGGTGGGTCACTCGCTGGGCGCGATCGGCGCGATCGAGGTGGCGGCCTGCGCGCTGGCCATCACCGACCGGGTGGTGCCGCCGACGGCGAACCTCGAGGTGCCCGACCCGGAGTGCGACCTGGACTATGTCCCGGTCACTGCGCGGGAGCGCGACGTCGACGTGGTGCTCAGTGTGGGCAGCGGATTCGGCGGCTTCCAGAGCGCCGTCGTGTTGACCCGGCCGGGATGGGAGGAGACCCGATGAGAGTTACCGGTATCGGCGTGGTCGCGCCGAACGGCGTGGGCACCGAGGAGTACTGGTCGGCCACGCTGGCCGGCAAGAGCGGCCTGGACCGGTTGACACACCTGGATCCGGTGCGGTACCCGACGATGGTCGGCGGCGTGGTGGCCGACTTCTTCGTCTCCGACCACGTACCGGCCCGGCTCGCGGTGCAGACCGACCGGGGTACCCAGTTCGGCCTGGCCGCGGCGGCGCTGGCGCTGGCCGACGCCGGCCTCGATCCGCGGGAGCTGCCGCCCTTCGCTCTCGGCGTGGTGACCTCGACCGCCTCTGGCGGCAACGAGTTCGGCCAGCGGGAGATCCAGAAGCTGTGGGCGGATGGCCCCGACCACATCGGGGTGTACCAGTCGATCGCCTGGTTCTATGCGGCGACCACTGGCCAGGTGTCCATCAGGTACGGTGCGCGCGGACCATGCGGCGTGGTGGTCAGCGAGCAGGCCGGCGGGCTGGACGCACTGGCCCAGGCGCGCCGGATGCTGCGCGCGGCGGGTGCGGACAGCGCGGCGGGTGCGGACAGCGCCGCGGGTGACGGGTGTGCCGGCACTCGGGTGATGCTCGCCGGCGGTACGGAGGCGCCGCTCTCCCCGTACGCGATGCTTTGCCAGACCAGCAACGGCCGGATGAGTACCAGCGCCGACCCGCTCCGCGCGTACCTGCCCTTCGATGCCGAGGCGTCCGGCTATGTGCCGGGCGAAGGCGGCGCGATGATGGTGCTCGATCGTGCCGCCACCGGCGGGTACGGCGAGATCGCCGGGTACGCGGCCACCTTTGATCCGGCGCCGGGCGGCCACCGGCGGCCCGGGCTGGACCGCGCGGTCGAGGCCGCGCTGCGCGACGCGCAGATCCCGGCGCGCGACATCGATGTGGTCTTCGCGGACGGTGCGGGCGTGCCGGATCTGGACTGGATCGAGGCGGCCGCCATCGCCCGGGTCTTCGGAGCACGCGCGGTACCGGTGACCGTACCGAAGTCGATGACCGGCCGACTGTATGCCGGTGCCGGCGCGCTGGACGTGGCGACGGCGCTGCTGGCCCTGCGTGACCAGGTGGTGCCACCAACGGTCGGTGTCACCGAGGTGCCCGCCCGCCATCTGATCGACCTGGTCGTCGGCGAGCCGCGGGAGGTGCCGCTGCGGTCCGCGCTGGTGCTGGCCCGCGGCACCGGAGGCTTCAACGCTGCGATGGTTCTGCGAAAGTGAGGAGGCAACCGAATGTTCACAGTGGACGATCTGGCCGGCGCCTTGCGCGAGGCGAGCGGCGACGAGCCGGTCGACCTGACCGGGCCGGCCCTGGACACCACGCTCGGCGATCTGGGCTACGACTCGCTGGCTCTGCTGGAGACCAGTGCCGTCATCCAGCGGTTGTACCAGGTGGCGGTGCCCGACGAGGCGGTGGTGGTGGACGCCACGCCACGCGTCGTGCTGGAGCGGGTGCGCGCGCTGCTGGGTGGCGACGTGCCGACCGGAGCGGGCGGAGGCGCCCACACCGACAACGCGGTGGTCATCGCGGCGCCGATGGAGCGTGTCTGGTCGATGACCAACGACGTCGAGTCCTGGCCGCACCTGTTCGACGAGTACGCCGCCGTGGAGGTGCTGGAGCGCCGCGGCCAGACGGTGCGCTTCCGGCTGACCATGCACCCGGACGAGTCCGGCACGGCGTGGAGCTGGGTATCCGAGCGGCATGCCGATCCGGTCACCCGTACGGTCCGGGCGCACCGCGTGGAGACCGGCCCGTTCGCGTACATGAACATCCGATGGGAGTACCGGCCGGTCGACGGCGGGGTGCAGATGCGGTGGGTCCAGGACTTCGCGATGAAGCCGACCGCACCGGTCGACGACGCCACGATGGCGGACCGGATCAACAACAACAGCAGGGCGCAGCAGCAGCGGATCAAGACGCTGGTGGAGGCGGCCGGCGATGAGTAGCCTGACCCACCCGGTCGCGGTGTTGGCGAGCCTGGTCAACGGAGTGGCGGCCGGGATCATGCTCTCCACGGTGCTGGGCATCGCGCCGATGTTCCTGGCCCTGCCGTACCGGCAGTACGTGCAGACGGTGCAGTTCCTGTGGCACCGGTACGACCCGGTGATGCCGTTCGCCAACGGGACGACCCTCGTGCTGGACGTGCTGTTGGCGGTCCTGGTACCGGCGCCGGTCCGGTTCGTCTTCGCCGCTGCCGCGGCCGCGCAGGCGACGGTGATGGGCATCTCGGTGACCCGCAACGTGCCGGTGAACCGGTACGTCTACGGCCTGGATCCGCAGCGGGAGCCGGTCGACTGGCCGGCCCGCGACCCGCGCCGGCGGTGGCGCAACTGGAATGCGCTGCGTACCTCGTTCGCGCTGGCCGCTTTCGCCGCCAACGTCATCGCCACCGTCATGTCCTAAGTGGAGGGTCTCGATGGGTATCTCTCTGTCCGGCAGGAAGGTGCTGGTTACCGGCGGCACGCGGGGGATCGGCCGGGGCACCGTGCTGGGCCTGGCCGCCGCCGGCGCGGACGTGCTCGCCTGCTACCGCACGCCAGGTGAGCACGTCGAGTCGCTGAGCCGGCAGCTGAAACAGCTCGGCGGGGAGCACCACCTGGTGCCCGCCGACGTCAGCGTGCCGGAGCAGGTACGCGAACTGTTCGACGAGTGCCGGCAGCGGTACGGCCGGCTCGACGCGCTGGTACACAATGCCGGGGCGATCAGCCACATCCCGTTCGCCGAGCTGCCCGCCCAGGAGTGGCACCGGGTGCTGGACACCAACCTCACCGCGGCGTACCTGCTGACGCAACAGGCGCTGCAGCTGTTCGACGGCCCCGCCTCGGTCGTACACATCGGGTCCGGGTCGGCGCGGGCCGGCATTGCGATGCGGGCGCACTACACCGCGGCCAAGGCCGGCCTGGAGGGGCTCACCCGGTCGCTGGCTCGGGAGCTGGGCGGGCGCCAGGTGCGGGTGAACGTGGTGGCTCCCGGCATCATCACCACCGAGCACCCGTTGCCCGAGCAGGTGATCGCGAAGTACCGGCAGCTGACCGCGGTCGGCCGGCTGGGCAGCGTTGCGGAGGTGGCCCAGGTAGTGGTGTTCCTGGTCGGCGACGAGTCCAGCTACATCACCGGCGAGACGATCCACGTGGACGGAGGCATCTGAGATGTTCCGGGTGCAGTTGCGCATGCAGACCCACCCCGGCAAGGAGCAGGACTTCGAGCGGGCCTGGCTGTCCGGCGCCGGGGTGATCACCGGGCAGCCGGCCAACCGCGGCCAATGGCTCTACGCCAGCGCGCAGGAGCCGGGTGTCTACCACATCATCAGCGACTGGGTCGACGAGCCGAGCTTCCGGGAGTACGAGCGCAGCCCGCAGCACCGCGAGCACCGCGTCCGGCTGCACCCGTACCGGGCCGCGGGCTCAATGACGACGATGACCACGGTGTACGCACTGGAGAAGCAATGAGCGGCCTGCTGGTCCTGTTGCGGGTACGTGCACCGCAGGAGACTCCCGACGCGGTTGCCCAGGCCTACCACCGGGTCAGCCGTGAGCTCGCCGGCACCGAGGGGTTGCTCGGCAACCGGCTGCTGCACGAGCTGACCGACGAGGGCGCGTACCTGGTACTCAGCGAGTGGGCGAGCGGCGAGGCGTTCCATCGGTGGGAAGCGGGCACGGCGCACCGGGCCGCCACCGCACCGCTGCGGCCGTATCAGGACGCCGGCCGGGGCCGCCCGTTCGGTGTCTATGAAGTAGTTGCCTCCTATGGCCGAGGTCGCGGCAGGGAGGAGGAGAGCTGATGAGCCAGGTGCTGCCGTTGTCGCGGGTACGGTTGTCCGACGCCCCATTGGCCGGCCGCAAGGCCGCGGTACTTGGCGAGCTGCGCGCCGCGGATTTCCCGGTGCCGGACGGCTTTGTGCTCACCACCGAAGCGCTCGCCGGTGTGCTGGAGAAGGCCGGCTTGCTGGGCCAGCCCGGGACCGGCCCGGTCGACCGGTCCACTGTCGCCACCGTTCTGTCCACAGTGGAAATTCCGGGTGAGCTGGTCGCCCAGCTGGAGACCGCGCTGGCCGGGCTCGGCGGGGGCCCCGTCGCGGTGCGCTCTTCAGGCACCGCCGAGGATCTGGCCGACCGCTCCTTCGCCGGCCAGTACGAGTCGGTGCTCGACGTGGTAGGCCTGCCGGCCCTGCTGGCGGCGGTGCGTACCTGCTGGGTCTCCAGCTTCTCCGAGCGGCTGGCCCGCTACGCCGGCTCAGCCGGTGGGCTGGCCGTACTGGTGCAGGTGATGGTACCGGCGGACGCGGCCGGGGTGGCGTTCAGCGTGAACCCGGTCACCGGCGACGCGGAGACGGTCGTCAGCGCGGTACCCGGGCTGGGCGACCGGCTGATGTCCGGCCAGACCAGCGCGCAGGAGTGGACCTACCGGGACGGCACCGCCCGGCGCGCCGACAACGACTCGCCGGATGTGCTCACCACGGAGCAGGTTGCCGACGTGGCCGCGCTCACCGACCGGGTCGCCGGGTACTTCGGCGTCCCGCAGGACATCGAGTGGGCCATCGCCAGCGGCACGCTGTGCCTGGTGCAGGCCCGGCCGGTAACCAGCACGCCGCAGATCCCGATGGAGGTTGTTGTGCCGCCGGGGTTCTGGGCGCGCGACCACAACAGCGACAGACCGTGGACGGCGATGAAGTCCGCGGTCTTCCTCGACGTCTACCGGGACGCGGCCGCCTCGGTCTTCGCCTTCACCACCGTGGCCGCCCCGCAGGTGCAGCAGATCGCCGGCTGGCCGTACGTCGGACTTCCCGAGGACACCACGCGTGGCCTGGCCACCCGGGCCGAGCGGATCGCGCAGCGGTTGGCCGAGGGCGAGCCGCGCTCCCTGGTGGACCGGTGGCACGAGCATTGGCGGCCGGCCTTCGCCGCGCGAATCGAACAGCTGCGAGAGGTGCCGCGGGCAGAGCTTTCCACCAGGCAGCTGGTAGCACACCTCCGCGAGGTGCTCACCGCCTTCAGGGACCTGCACCGGGTCTACTTCCAGCTCGCCGGGGCAGCCATCGCGATCTTCGGCCAGCTCGGGGTCACCTGTGGGAGCCTGCTCGGCTGGTCGGCGCCGCAGGTGCTGCGGCTGGGTGGCGGCCTGGCCGGCGTACACATGGGCGCGGCGACGGGCATCGGCGAGCTGGCCGCGCTGGCCGCCGGCAGGCCGGCGGTACGCGCGCACCTCACCAGCGGCCGGCCGGCCAGCACTCTATCCACAGTGGACGCCGAGTTCGCGGCGGCGTTCGATGCATACGTGCGTGAGCACGCGCACCGGACGGTGGGCTTCGAGCTGACCGAACCGACCCTCGCCGAGCATCCGGAGACGCTGCTGGCGTTGGTCGCCGCGCAACTGGATGCGCCGTACGACTTCGCCGCCGAACGCGCCGCGATCCAGGGGCGGCGTAGCGCGGCGCTGGCCGAGGCACGCCAGGCGCTCGCCGGCCGGCCGGCAGAGCAGCGCGCCCAGTTCGAGAAGGCGGTCGCCGACAGCAGTGTGGCGGCGCCGGTACGCGACGAGAAGGTCTACTACGCCGTCAGCCTGTGGGCCCTGCTGCGCTACGCCTGCCTGGAGCTGGGCGCCCGGCTGGACCGGTTCGCCGATCCGTCGGACGTATTCTTCCTCACCCTGGACGAGGCGTTGGCCGCGGTCGACGGTGGCCCTGCCGCCGGCGGGGTCGCGGCGCTGGTGCGCCGGCGGAAGGGGGAGTACGCCTGGGCACTGGCCCACCCCGGCCCACCGACCTACGGGCAGTACCCGGGCGGGCCGCAGCCGGATCCCGAGGTGACCCTGTCCCCGGCGGCGCTTCGTGTGGTCGCGATCGGGCGCTGGTCGATGGCGGTCTCCGGCGGCCAGGGCGCGACGGAATCCACACAGGACGGTGTGCTGCTGCGTGGAGTGGCCGCCTCACCCGGCCGCTACACCGGCCCGGTGCGGGTGGTGGCCGGGGTCGCGGAGTTCGGCAAGCTGCGCCGCGGCGACGTGTTGGTCTGCCCGGAGACCACGGCGCAGTGGGCGATGCTGTTCCCCAGTGTCGGTGCGCTGGTCACCGACCGCGGTAGCCTGCTGTCCCACCCGGCGATCATCGCCCGGGAGTACGGGGTACCGGCGGTGGTCGCCACCGGCGCCGGTACCGGCACGCTGCGCGACGGCCAACTGGTCACTGTGGACGGTTCGGCGGGCGTGGTACGGCCGGCTCCGGGGCGGGTCTGAGCGGTGCGGGTTCTGTTCACCACCTGGGGCTGGCCCTCGCATCTCTATCCGCTGGTCCAGCTCGCCTGGGCGATGCAGGCGGCCGGCGACGAGGTGCGGGTGGCCAGCCAGCCGGGCCTGGCGCCGGCGATCACGCAGGCCGGGCTGACCGCGGTACCGGTCGGCACCGACGTGGACGTGGCGCCGGTGCTCCGCCCCTTCCACGAGTACCTGGACCGGCTTGGCCGGCCGATCGAGATCAGTGAGCTGCTGGCGAAGTTCGGCGCCGACACGGTCTCCCTCTATGTGGAGCTGGCCGGCGACATGCTCGACGACACGCTGCGGTACGGGGAGTCCTTCCGTCCCGACGTGGTGGTCTTCGAGCCGACCACCTTCGCCGGACCGCTGGCCGCCGCGGCCCTCGGGGTGCCCGCGGTGCGCCACATCTGGGGGATGGACTTCACCTACCTGACCCACGAATACGAACCGGGTGCCCTCGCGCCGCTCGCCAGCCGGCTCGGCCTGTCCACAGTGGACACCTTGGGCCTGGTTACCGTCGACCCGTGCCCGCAGTCGCTGCAAGCGCCGCATCCGGTGCGCCGGCTGCCCATCCGGTACGCGCCGTACAACGGGCCCGCGCAGCTGCCCGGCTGGCTGCGCAAGTCGCCGAGCCGCCCACGGGTCTGCGTCACGGGTGGCACGATCGCCGGCCGGTTCGCCCGCACCGGGACGGCCTTCGAGTCGCTGGTGGTCGAGGCACTCGACCGCCTGGATGTCGAGATTGTGGTGGTCAACCCGGTCACCGATGACCTGCCGGGGCACGTGCGCGTGGTGCCCCGACTCGCCATGCACCTGCTGCTGCCCAGCTGCTGCCTCGCGGTGCACTCCGGGGGTGGCGGCATGGCGATGACCGCACTCGTCTCCGGTACCCCGCAGCTGCTTGTCCCGCGCAACCCCGACCACATCTTCAACGCGCAGCGGCTGACCTCCGCCGGTGCCGCCCGGATGGTCTACGCCGCCGAGGCCACCGCTGCGGCGATCCGGGACCAGGCCGTGACGATGCTCTCCGCGCCGCCGTCCACAGTGGACGATCTGCGCTCGGAGATGGCCCGGCAGCCGCAGGCCGCCCAGGTACGCGACGAACTGCTCACCATTGCGGGAGGTGCCGCGCATGGCTGAACCGATGCGGATCCTTTTCACCACCCAGCCAGCCAGCGGGCACCTGCGTCCGCTGGTGCCGCTGGCCCAGGCCGCCGCCCGGCGCGGCCACCAGGTCGCCGTGGCCACATTGGACCGGATGTCCGGCGAGCTCGCCGGCTACGGGCTGGCGCACCTGCCGGCCGGCTACGACTGGGCGCCGGAGGTCGTCGCGCAGCTGCCGCGCGGGTACTCCAGGCTCTCCTTCGCCCAGGCAGCCGACGTGCTCGCCGGCCTGGACGCGATGGTCACCGCGACCTTCGCCGGCCCGGCCGCCCGCGCACTCGCCCACGACGTGCTCGCCGCACAGTTCAAGCCGGACCTGGTGGTGCGGGAGGCGGACGAGTTCGGCGGCTACCTGGCCGCCGAGGTGCTGGGCGTGCCGCACGCCTCGGTCGCGTCCTTCGGCGGGCTGTCCGGCATCACTGGACAGCGGCTCGCCCCGATCCTCGACGAGGGGCGCCGGGACCTGGGGCTGCCCGGCGACCCGGAGGGCGCCGCGCTCTACCGGTACCTGCACGCGACCTTCCTGCCCGAGGCGTACGGGGCGGGCGAGTTCATCCTGCCGAACACCCGCGCATACCGGCACACCAGCTCCGAGCAGGTCGCCGGGCGGCTACCCGGCTGGCTCGCCGAGCTCGACCACGACCGGCCGTTCCTCTTCGCCGGCTTCGGCACCGTCGTGTATGACCTGCCCGGCGCCCGCGACTTCCTCGCCGAGGTGATCGCGGCGCTCGGCATGCTGCCGGTCACCGCCGTACTCGCGGTCGGCTCCGGCAAGTCCCTGGACCGGTTCGGGTCGCTGCCGCCCAACGTGCGGCTGGTGGAGTTCACCGACCAGCCGCTGATGCTGGAGGGCTGCGACCTGTTCCTCAGCCACGGCGGCTTGAACAGCATCAAGGAGGCGCTGCGCCTTGCCGTACCGATGGTCGGCATGCCGGTCGGCTCGGACCACCGGCACAACGTGGCGACCTGTGTGCGGGCCGGCGTCGCGGTCGAGGTGCCGGTCGGCGAGGCGGGCGCCGCGACGATCGCCGCCGCCTGCGCCCGGGTCCTGGGCGACCCGGGCTACCGGTCCCGGGCGCGCTGGTTGCAACGGCACATCCACGCACTCGCGCCTATCGACCAGCTGATGGACGACTTGGAGGAGTTGGGAGCCCGCAGAGGATCGGAGGCAGAGCGGCGCCACCGGAGTACGGCGAGTGGAACAAGCGCTGAGGCGCGGCCGGATGGAGATCAACTGGCGCGGTGCTGAGCGAGCGCCTGCAGGACCGGGACGATCTGGGCGGGTGTCGGCTGGGCCAGCGCCTCATCCCGCAACCGCGCCGCCGCCTGCCGGTACGCCGCCTCGCGGAGTAGGGCGCCGAGGGCTTCGCGCAGCCCCTCCGGGGTAGCCTGGTCGGGCCGCACCACGATCCCCGCGCCAGAGTTGGCGAACTGGTCGGCGAGGAACGTCTGGTCGGGCAGCTGGGGCAGGAGCAGCTGCGGTACTCCACAGTGGACACCGGTAAGGATGGTGCCGTTGCCGCCCTGGTGCACGACCGCCGCGCAGCCGGGCAGCAGCAGGTGCAGCGCGAGTGACTCCACCACCCGGACCCCGTTCGGAACCTCACCGAGCTCGGCGGCGTCCGCGCCGGTCAGCGCGATTACCAGCTCGCAGTCCAGCCCGCGAGTGGCCGAGATGATCTCCGGGGGCCGGAAGGTGCCGCTGCCGGTGAGTCGGGTCGTCGAGGTGCCCCAGGTGACCACCAGCCGCGGCTTGCCGGCCGGCTCATACAGCCACTCGGGTAGTACGGCCGGTCCGTTGTACGGGATGTAGCGAACCGGGATCCGCTTCAGGCCGGCCTGGATCTGGATGCTCGGCGGGCACGGGTCGACGGTGACCGTGCCCAGCGGGTCTACATCGGACAGTCCGAGCCGGCGGCACACCGGGGCGAGCAGTTCGGGTAGCAGCTCGGCGGCCTGGTAGGTGACGTCCACGCCCTGCACGTGCCGGACGGCGGGTACGCCGAGTGCGGCGGCGACCAGCGGGCCGGCGTAGCTTGTGGGCTCGTATACCACCAGGTCGGGCCGCCACGCCTGGGCATAGTCGAGCAACTCGTCGACCATCGTCTCGGCGTACCGGACGAAGACGCGGAAGACACGGCGCACCATATCCCGCGGGTCGGCCGCCCAGTCGCGCATGGTGGCTCCGGCGGCCGGCGCGTGCGGGACCGCGACCAGCGGCAGGTCGCGCATGCTCTGGGCGCGCACCTGGTCGTGGTCGAGATCGGGTCCACTGTGGACGGCGACGGCGCCGGAGTCCAGGATGACGGGGGTGAGCCGGGGCTGGCTGGCGACCCGTACCTCATGGCCGGCGGCGCGCAGTGCCCAGCCCAGTGGCGCCAGGGGTAGGTAGTGGGAGGGCCACGCCCACGAGGTGATCAGCACCCGCATGACCGCTCCGTCACGAAGTCGGTGATGGACTCGATCATGTAGTCGAGCATTTCGCTGGTGATTCCTGGGTAGACGCCGATCCAGAAGGTCTGCTCGGCGACCAGGTTGCTGTTGTGCAGGTTGTCGGCGATGCGGTACCGCTGGTGCCGGTAGGCTGGGTGGCGGGTCAGGTTGCCGGCGAACAGCAGCCGGGTGCCGATGCGTCGGGATTCCAGGAACCGGACGATCTCTCGCCGGTCGAAGGGTGCCTGCGGTGCGACGGTGATGGCGAAGCCGAACCAGCTGGGGTCGCTGTCCGGGGTGGGCTCGGGCAGGATCAGGCCGGGCAGTCCGGCGAGCCGGTCGCGCAGCATGCGCCAGTTGCGTCGTCGGGTGGCGGTGAAGTCGGGCAGCTTGGCGAGTTGGCTCAACCCGAGGCCGGCTTGCAGGTCGGTGGTTTTCAGGTTGTATCCCACCTCGGAGAAGATGTATTTGTGGTCGTACCCGTGCGGCAGGGTGCCCATGGTGTGGTCGAACCGTTTGTGGCACCGGTCGTCTTCGCCGGGTTCGCACCAGCAGTCTCGTCCCCAGTCGCGGATGGATTCGGCGATGCGAGCCAGGTCCAGGCGGTTGGTGAGCAGGCAGCCGCCCTCGCCCATGGTGATGTGGTGTGCCGGGTAGAAGCTGACGGTGGCCAGGTCGCCGAAGGTTCCGGTGTAGCGGCCCTGGTAGGTGGAGAAGACGGCGTCGCAGTTGTCCTCGATGAGGTACAGGTCGTGCTCGCGGGCGATCTCGGCGATCTCGGCGACGGGGAACGGGTTGCCTAGTGCGTGCGCCATCATGATGGCCCGGGTGTGTGGGCCGATCGCGGCGGCGACCCGGTCGACGGTTGTGTTGTATGTCGGTATGTCGATGTCGACGAAGACCGGTACCAGGCCGTGTTGCAGGATCGGGTTGACGGTGGTGGGGAAGCTGGCGGCGACGGTGATCACCTCGTCGCCGGGGCGCAGCCGCCGGTCGCCCAGCTGCGGGGAGCACAGTGCCGCGACGGCGAGCAGGTTTGCGGAGGAGCCGGAGTTGGTCAGGTGCGCCTTGCGTAGCCCCAGGGTGCGGGCGAAGAGCCGTTCGAAGCGCAGTGCGGCGGCGCCCGCGGCGATGTGCAGGTCGAGCGCCTGCTCGACCAGCGCGGCCCGGTCGTCCTCGTCCAGAACGGCGCCGGAGGGCAGGATCGGGGTCCGGCCCGGGATGAAGGCGTTGTCGCCGGCACGGACCCGGTGCAGCTTGCGGGTCTGTTCCAGGATGAGCTGCCGCCCCGGCTCGTCCATCGAAGGTCTCTCTCGTGTCATCGTCGGCTCCCCTCAGCTGTAACCGCGACCGCACTGGTGCGGCTGGTGATCTGCTGGTGCCGCCAGAGGTGCTCGAGAGCCTGTGTCAGGCTGTAATGGGGGCGCCAGCCGAGCCGGGCGCGTGCCGCGCCGACGCTGATCAGTTGGGTGCCGATGCCGGCGTCTCGGCGCACGGGGCTGCCGCGGGTCCCGGCGGGTGCGGCGAGGCGCAGCACGGGCAGGCCGGTGGTTTCGATGAGGGCGTCGACAGCGGCGGCGACCGGGTAGGGCACGCCGCTGGCCACGTTGAGTACTCCGGTCGCCGTGCTGCGGCAGGCCCGGACCACGGCATCGCTGACATCCCGCACGTCGATGAAGTCACGGCAGCCGCGCAGCGCCGGCAGCCGCAACGGTACCGGACCGGGTGGCCCGGCCGCCGCCAGCTGCTTGAGGATGCCGCCGAAGAGGCTCTGCTCCGGTGCCCCCGGTCCGACCACAGTGGACAGGCGGAGGACGAGCGGACGCAGTGTGGGCGGCGCGGCGAGCACCAGCTCGGTGCCGCGCAGCTTGCTCTGCGGGTACCCGCCGCACGGGCACGCCGGGGTCTGCTCGTAGATGCGCACGCCGGGCGGCTGCTGGCCGTACTCGTAGACAGAGCCGAGGTGCACCAGGCGTGGTGGTCGCCGCTGGACGGTGGCGGCCGCGATGAGGTTCGCCACCGTGGTGACGTTTCCGTCGACCAGCGCCCGGCCTTCGCCGTCTCGGCCCCACACAGCGCCGGCGGCGTTGACGACCACGCTCGGCTCCTGCCCGGCGAGCAGGTTCGCGAGTCGGCCCGGGTCGGCCGCCGCGTCGAGCGTCCACACCGGACACCCGGGCACCACTCGCGCTGTGCGGCCGACGGCCACCACCCGGTAGGCGTGTCGGCGCAGCGCCGCGCAGACGTGGCGGCCGAGGAAGCCGGTCCCGCCGAGTACGACCGCGGTAGGTGTCATGCCCAGCAGTGCACCCCGGCGCACCCAACCACGGCTCAAGAACCGCTGGACCCGCCGGGGCAACCATCGGGCATCCAACTGAAGGGAGCCACCGGTGCGACCACCGCAGAACCCGACACTGGCCCCGGCCCGCGACGCCGACCAGCGCCGGGCCGACGTGCAGGCCATGCTCGCCCAGGAGCGGCACCTCTGGCTCGCCACCGCCGGCGACCGGCGCCCGCACCTGATCCCCCTCGCCTACGCCTGGGACGGCGCACAGCTCGTGCTGCTCACCGAGCGGGACAGCCGGACGGTACGCAACCTTCGGCGCAGTGGTCGCGCCCGGGCAGCGCTCGGCTCGACCCGGGACGTGGTTCTGGCCGACGCGACGGTGAGCTTCTCCGAGCCGGCCCAGGCCGATCCGCAACTGGCCCAGCTGCTTGACCGGCTGCCACTGGACCCGCACCGGGTGCCCGGGGCGATCGTGGTGCACCTCCGGCCGTACCGGATGCTCGCCTGGCGCGGACCATCCGAGATGGACAGCCGTACGGTGATGGCCGACGGCCGGTGGTGCTGATGAACGGCATCGCGCCCCGGCTGGCCGGTCCGCTGACCTCCCATGCCGGTGTGGTCTTCTCCCGCGCCGACGCCGACGAAACCTGAGCGCACCGGACAGGAGTCATCATGCGGGTGTTGTTCACCACCTGGGCGCAGAGCGGGCACTACCAGCCGCTGGTGCCGCTCGGTTGGGCACTGCAGGCGGCCGGGCACCAGGTGGTGGTCGCCGCCCCGCCGCCCTTCGCCCGCACCATCACCGACTCCGGCCTGACCGCGCTGCCGGCCGGCCCGGAGGTGGACGTGAGCGAACAGCTGCGCCGCCGATTCGCCCAGCTCTCGCCCGAGGAGCGTGCCGCCGCCACCTTCGAGCACCCAGAATCGCGGGGCGCGCCGGTTGCGCCGCCACCCGGGCGGCGCAACCGGGACCTGGCGCATAACCAGTTGGGCAGGCAGATGCTGCGGGTGGTGCTGGACGGCACCGCGGACATGCTCGACGATGTGCTGGGCTTCGCCCGGGACTGGCGACCGCACCTGGTGGTCTTCGAGCCGACCGGGTTCGTCGGGCCGGTGGTCGCCGCGATCCTGGGCATCCCGACCGTTCGCCAACTCTGGGCGCCGGACCTCTGCGCGCCGATGCAGGGCATCTCGGCGCGCATCCTGGGACCGGTGGTCGCCCCCTTCGGACTCTCCGATGTGGACATCACCGGCACGGTCACCCTCGACCCGTGCCCGCCGCGGCTGCAGGTCCGCGACGCGATCCGCCGTCACCCGATCCGGTACGTCACCTACAACGGGCCGATGACGGTACCCACCTGGCTCGGCCGGCTGTCCACCGGTGGCCGTCCCAGGGTATGCGTCACCTGGGGAACCACCATCCACAATCTAGGGTTGCTCGACACCTATCTTGCTCCGCGGGTGCTCGCCGCGCTCGCCGGGCTGGACGTGGAGGTGGTTGTGGCCGCGCTGCCCAGCCAACGGGAGACGCTCGGTGAGCTGCCGCCCAATGTGGTCCATTGTGGACCCGTACCGCTGCGGATGCTGCTGCCCACCTGCGCTGCCGTGGTGCACCAGAGCGGCAGCGGGACCACCATGTCGTCGGTGGTCTGCGGGGTGCCGCAGCTGACCATCCCGATGTCGCAGGACACCATCTTCATTGCGAACCAGCTGGCGGCAACCGGCGCGGGCATCCACCTGCGGGCCGCGGAGGCGGACGCGCAGGGGATCCGCGCGGCGGTGCTGCAGTTGCTGTCGGATCCGGGGTACGCCGCCGCGGCGCGCCGGCTGCGGGACGAGGCGCTCGCCCTGCCGGCACCGGCGGACGTGGTTGAGCAGCTTTGGACACTGGTCGGCGTCAGCCGACGCCGACCAGTGCCGAGCTGAACTCGGCGGGGTCGGCCCGGAAGATCTTCTGCGCGCCGCGCAACGAATTGCGTACCGCGGTGCTGCCGTAGTCACGCATCTGTTCCTCATATCCGCGTACCGCCTCGGAGAGGTGCAGCCTCCCCTCGATGACCCGGCGCAGTCGCTGGGTGAGCAGCGCGGCGTCGCGCAGCGCGGTGTTAGCTCCGGTACCGCCGACCGGGGTGGTCGCGTGCGCGGCGTCACCGAGCAGAGTGACCCGCCCGGACGGCCAGTCCGGCGGCGCGCTGGCCCGGATCGCAAGCGGGAAGGTCACCGGGATCTCGGCCCGCTCGACCAGCATGGCCAGGGCGGGATGCCAGTCTGCGGTGCACTGCCGGGCCTGCTCATGCAGCCGCCGCGCGCTGGCCCGCCACAGCGCCGGGCCGCGCAGCGCGAACTGGTGGGCCGGTGCCACCAGAGTCCACTTCATGTAGTCCGGGAAGGAATCCAGCCGGGCGTGGGGCGCGGTGCGGGCCACCGCCTCGGCGTGCGGTACTACCGGCTGGTATGAGCCGAGCGCCAGGGTCTGCCGGTGCGGCCCGAGCACCGGCGAGGATCCGCCGAACAGCGGGCCGGGCAGGCGCTCGACGAGTTCCTCGACGAGCGGGGACTGCCCGTAGATGGCGCGCAGTCCGGTGTCGACCAGCCCGGCATCGGGCGCCAGGTTCCGGCGGACCATCGAGTTGATGCCATCTGCACCGATCACCAGGTCGGCGCAGACGGTGCTGCCGTCGGCGAAGTCCAGCCAGGCCCGGTCCGTCCCGCTGCGCACGCCGACCACTGTCCGTCCAAAGTGGACAGGAATGCCGGTGAGCAGGATCTGGCGCACGGTGAGCCGGTTGACTCCGCGGCTCGCGGTGGCCGGGTCCAGCGGGGCGTCGCGGCGCTGGTGGGCGTAGAGCAGGTTCAGCTGGTGGTCGTAGACACTGCCGCTGGACATGTACGGCGCGTTGGCGGTCGCCTCGTGCAGCGCGAACAGGTCCGGGGGTAGGCACGTGCGCAGCGCGTCGTGGCCCTGGTGGTCCAGGCGCAGCCGGTACCCTTGCCCGCGGGCCAGCGCCGCCGGGTCCCGCTCGTACACGCTCGCCTCGATGCCTGCCCGGCGCAGGCCCTGTGCCAGGCACAGGCCGCCGATACCGGCCCCGGCGATGGCTACCCGCAGCATTAGCGTCCCTCCGGTCCGCCGCGCATCGGTGCCAGCGCGAACTCCTTCATCCCGGTCTCGAAGTCGATGCTCGGCCGCCAGCCGAGCTCGGCCTGGATCCGGGCCGGCGACGCGACGATGTGCCGCACGTCGCCGATCCGGTATGCGCCGGTCACCACCGGCGGCGGGCCGCCCGCCGCGGCGGCCAGTGCCCGGGCCACGTCACCGATGGAGTGCGGTACGCCGCTGGCCACGTTGAACGCGCGCCAGCCAGGCTCGGCCCAGGACAGCGCCGCCAGGTGCGCGGCGGCCACATCCTTGACGTGGACGAAGTCGCGCAGCGAGCCGCCGTCCTCGTACAGCTCGGGTGCCTCGCCACGCGCCACCGCGCTGCGGAACACCGCGACGACGCCGGAGTACGGGCTCTGGTAGGGAATGTCGGGCCCGTAGACGTTGTGGTACCGCAGCGCCACCGCGCAGCCGCCGGTCTCCCGCGCCCAGGTGGCGGTCAGGTACTCCTGCGCCAGCTTGGTCACCGCGTAGATGTTGCGGGGCGGGTCGATGTGGTCCTCCTCGGTCACCGCGCTGGAGACCAGCGGCTGTCCACACTCGACACAGGTGGGTTCGTACCGGCCGGCCTCCAGGTCGGTGCGGCTACGCCGGTTGGGCCGGACCCGGCCGTGTTCGCGGCAGTCGTACCGGCTGTCGCCGTAGAGGGCCACGGTCGAGCCGAGCAGCAACCGGTTCGGCCCGCGCTCGGCCATCGCGGCCAGCAGCACCGCCGTACCCAGGTCGTTGCAGGAGACGTGGTGCGCGGCGTCCAGGATCTCCCGACCCCGTCCGACCACCGCGGCCTGGTGGCTGACCAGGTCGACGCCGCGCAGCGCGGCGACCACGGTCGCGGTGTCCCGCACATCGCCGCGGATGAACTCGACGCCGTCCGGGAACGCCGGCGGCCGCGGTACCGGGTGGGTGTCGGGCAACAGCACATCCAACACCCGAACCTGGTGTCCGGCGGCGACCAGTTCTTCGACGATGCGCCGGCCGATGAAACCGGCGCCGCCGGTCACCAGAATCCTCATAGCTACCCCTCTCGGCCGGCCGGTCAGGCCCGGCAGGCGAAGGCGGTGAAGTACGGGTCAACGGTGACCTCGAGAACCTCATCGAAGATCTCGCCGAGCAGGTTGACGGTGTACGCGCCTGGCTTGAGCTGAGTGCGGTGCGAGCCGGTGTAGAGCTTGCCCGCGGAGAGCTTGACCGCCATCGCCGTACCGAGGAACAGCGCGGTGCGCCACGTGTGCTCCAGCCGACCGTAGCGGCGACGCTCAAACTCGTGGAAGTTGTCCACAGTGAACACGTTGCCGATGAAGGTACCGCCGGGCTTGACGAAGGTCCGCAGCCGGGTCAGGACCTCGCGGATGTCGCCCAGGTGGTGGATCGCGTCGACACAGACCACCAGGTCGGAAGGCTCCAGCCCGTTGTCGGCCCAGAAGTCGCCCTGCACCAACTGCAGGTCGGGATGGTCGACCCGGTTGCGGGCGATCTCCAGTGCCCGCGCGGAGATGTCCAGTGTGCGCATGGTAGCGACGTTCGTGTGCAGCGCGGTGAGCCGGGTGAACTCGCCGGTGCCGCAGGCGAACTCGACCGAGGTGTGCGCGCCGGCGGCGTAGGTCTGCAGGTAGCGCGCGATGGTGTTCTTCTGGCTGAGGAAGTCGCCGGCGAGCACGGGGTGCCGTTCGGCCGAGTCGCGGTCCCAGAAGCGGGCCGCCCAGTAGCGCTTTCCGTTGGGTGGGGTGTCCCCGATCAGTGCCTGTCCGGCACGAGCCATGGTTTCGGCCAGCACGCCCTTCTCCAATCTGGTGGTGACAACGAACTGTTCGTCGATGCTGGCCGGGGTCGCTCGCACGCCTCCCGTGTCCCGGTCAAGCGGTGCCGGCTTGCGGCGGGACGTCCGGCCCGTGCCACGCCCGCCACCACCCCGGGTTGCGGCCCACCACGTGCTCCAGCAGTTGCGCCAGTGAGGTGGGTACCCGGGCGCCACGCCGGCACAGCCGGACAACCCCTCCTCCAGCGCCTGCTTGGCCGCGCCGTACCGGCCGACCGCGTGGACCGGCGAGTCTTCGCTGTACGGCGGTGGCTGTCGATGGTCATAGACCGTGCCGCCGGACCCGGCACGACCGGTTCTCGAGCGGAGGCCCCCACCATGAGGGGATGCGAGCACTGTTCATCACGTGGGCCTGGGACTCCCATCTGCAGCCGATGGTTCCGTTTGCCTGGGCGCTGCGTGCGGCCGGCCACGAGGTTCTAGTCGCCAGTCACCCGTCCTTCGCGAAGACCATCACCGCTGCCGGGCTGGCCGCACTTCCGGTCGGCGAGGACCTCGACGTACGCGGCCTCATGCGCGAAGCCCACCGGCAGTTTTCTCCGGACGAGTCGGCCATCCGGCACAGCGGCGAGCGGGCGAATGCCGTGGCGATCCAGAGCACGAACGCGATGGCCAAGGACACGTTCTGCTTCGCGCAGCACTGGCGGCCGGATGTCGTGGTCTACGAGCCGATGGCGTATCTGGGTCCGTGGCTGGCCGCCGAGCTGGACGTACCGGCCCTGCGGCTGCTGTGGGCCGCCGACTACATGGCCTCGATCGCCGACAAGCTGGAGGCCAAGGGGCTCGGCACCCGGCAAGAACTGTTCGGCAAGCAGGCGTTCGGCGACGTGACGCTCGATCCGTGCCCGCCCCGGCTGCGCACCCGGGACGAGCTCGTGCGCCGGCCGATGCGGTACGTGGCGTACAACGGGCCGGCGGTGATGCCGCAGTGGCTGACCGATCCGCCGGCCCGGCCGCGGATCGTGGTGACCTGGGGCCGTTCGCACCACTATCTGGGCTGGGACGACGCCTTTCGTGCCCCGGCCGTGGTGCGCGCGCTGGCCGGGCGCGATGTCGAGGTGGTGGTGGCGGTGCTCGACGAGCAGCGCGAACGGTTCGGCGAGTTGCCGGGCAACGTCGTGCACCTCGGTCCGGTGGCGCTCAACCTGGTGACCCGGGACTGCGCCGGAATCATCCACCAGGGTGGCGCTGGGGCCACGATGACCGCGGTCAGTGCGGGCGTACCCCAGCTGATCATTGGCTCGGCGGCCGACGCCATCGTCAATGCCCGGCTGGTCGAGGCGGCCGGCGCCGGGCGGTACGAGCCGCCCGACCTCGACGACGCTGGCCTGACGCGCGTGGTCAACTCGTTCCTCGACGACCTGCCGGATCTGCAGGCCGGCGCGGCCGAACTCCACCGCGAACACCGGGCCATGCCCAGCCCGGTCGAAGTCGCCGCTCAGCTGGAACCCGAC
>JAFMQQ010000189.1 GCA_017354595.1 Micromonosporaceae bacterium | reverse complement strand
GTGACCGTCCCCGCCTCGATGTCCACCTGCCAGCCACGGTCGCCGAGCAGATCACCCAGTGCCAGCTGCCGGCCCATCCCGGTGGCGACGTGTTCGGCGAACGCGTCCTGGAACGACTGCAACGCCAGTACCTCCCGTCATCGGCCCGATCGACGCCGGCGATGATCCTCGCGGTGCCGGCCAACGACCCACCCTAGTGCCCCTTCGCGAGCCGATCCGGGAGTACAGATACGTAGGCCTGGTCGGATTCGGACATCAGCCATTGCCGGCCCAGCCGTTGCGCGGCGACGCCGGTCGTCCCGGTGCCGCCGAACGGGTCCAGCACGAGCTGCCCCGGCAGCGTCATCAGCCGGATGAAGAAGTCCGGCAGGGAGACCGGAAACCTCGCCGGGTGCCGGGTCGGGTTGGGCAGGAACTCGGGCTCCAGGCTCAGCAGGTTGGACGGGCGGACCAGGTCGGGCCCGGCCTGTACCCGCTTGCGTCCCTGACCCGACGGTTCATCGACCCGCTGGTAGTTGTGCGGCAACCGCTTGCGCCGCTCCACATCCTTGCGGTCCCACCGCGCGGGCGTCAGGCAGGCCTCGGGGAAGAACTGCCACTGCTGTGTCTTCGCGAACTGGAAGCAGTATTCGACGGCGTCTTTCAGGTACCGGTTGAACCGGCCCGGTGGCGGCGAGGGCTTGCCCCAGATGAAGTCCTCGGCGAAGACGAACCCCTGCTCGCGCAGCCAGAAGACGAGCTCGTACTGCAGGGTGCCGCGCTCACCGCGATGGCGGCGCGACCGGTAGTTGAGCACGAAGCTGCCGTGCGGCTTCAGCACGCGCAGGATCTCGGCGGTGGTCTTCAGGAAGTACCCCGAGTACCACTCGCGCAGGTAGGTCTCGCCATTGCCGTACCGGGGCTGCCGGTCGTACGGCGGCGAGGTGAGCACCAGGTCGACGCTGCCATCCGGTAGCTCGCGAAGCACATCCAGACAGTCGGCGACGTACATGGCGCCGAGGTCGGTGCTGACCGCGGCTGCGAGGCGGAGCGAATGCGGCAGCCGATCCATATCGAGGACTCTACGTCCGGATGACGTGTTGGCCCGGCTCCTGCCGCTGGTGTCGATTCGGCGGGGTGTGTCGATCGGCGGGCCGGTCGGTTCGTCGTACCGTATGAACGGCCCGACCCGGGCCCCACACATTCGGGACTACACGATGGCGAAGTACCTGATTCTCATCTACGGCGACGAGCGGCAGTGGGCCGCGATGTCCACCCAGGAGCGGCAGCGGCTGGACGCGGCGCACCGCGCGTTCAGCGAGGCGGCCGGCGGGAAGCTGCTCGGCGGGCACGAACTGCAGCCCGCCCCGGCCGCGACCACCCTGCGCACCGACTCTGCCGGCCGGCTCAGCATCACCGACGGCCCGTTCCTGGAGACCAAGGAGGCGGTCGGCGGCTACTACCTGGTCGAGGCGGCCGACCTGGACGAGGTGACCAAGCTCGCCGCCGGCCTGTACGAGGTTTCGGCCGGGCACAGCGGGGTCGAGATCCGGCCGATCGTCGAGCACTGATCCGCTCGCCGGTAGCCGCGCCGCTACCGGCGAGCGGTCCGGCGCTCGTAGGCTTGCCTGGCTGGTGCCCCTCGTGAAAGGCCGGGTGAGACGACGTGCGTGCCGTGGTGTTCAGCTCGTTTGGCGGGCCGGAGGTACTGCGGGTCACGCAGCTTCCGACCCCGGAGCCCGGCCCGGGGCAGCTCCGCATCCGGGTGGCGGCGGCAACAGTGAACCCGGTCGATCTCGCGGCCCGGGCCGGTGCCTTCGGCCCCGGGCTACCGCCGGGCGAGTACGTCGCCGGCTGGGACGTGGCCGGCACCGTGGACGCGGTGGGTCCGGGGGTGTCCCGGTTCGCGACCGGCGATCTGGTCGCCGGCCTGTCCCAGTGGTTCCACGGTCACGTGGGTACCCACGCCGAGTATGTGGTGCTCGCCGAGGAGTCGGTGGCGGCGGTACCGGAGGGCTTGTCCGCGGTACAGGCGGCGACGGTACCGCTCAACGCGCTCACCGCGACTCAGGTACTCGACCTGGCCGGGCTGAGCGAGGGCCGGTCGTTCGCGGTGACCGGCGCGGCCGGCGCGGTTGGCGGGTACGCGGTCCAGTTGGCGGCGCTGCGCGGGCTGCACGTGGTCGCGCTGGCCGGCGCGGAGGACGAACAGCTGGTACGCGATCTCGGCGCAGAGACCTTCGTGCCGCGGTCGGACGACCCGGCCGGCGCGCTGCGCGCCGCGACACCGTCCGGAGTGGACGGTGCGGTGGACCCGGCGAACCTCGGCGCGCCCGCGATCGCGGCGGTACGCGATGGCGGCGTCTTCGTCGCCGTCACCGGCCACGGTGCACCGCCGGCCGAACGGGACATCCAGGTACACACGATGCTGGTACGGCCGGACGGCGCGGCACTGGACGGACTGCTCCGGCTGGCCGCCTCGGGCCGGCTGGCGGTACGGGTCGCCCAGACCTACCCGTTCGAGCAGGCGGCGCAGGCGCACGCACGGATGGCCGGTGGTGGCGTACGCGGCCGGCTGGTGCTCGTACCGTGACCGGTCCACGGCCGCAGAACTGGGCCGGCAACATCGAGTACCAGGCCGCGCGACTGGTACGCCCGGCGTCGCTGGACGAGCTGCGCGCGGTGGTGGCGGCCGGCGAGCCGGTCCGGGCGCTGGGCACCGGGCACTCGTTCAACCGGATCGCCGACACCACCGGCACCCTGATCCGGCTGGACGCTCTCCAGCCGGCCATCGAGCTTGACGAATCAGCTCGCACGGTGACCGTGCCGGCCGGGGCGCGGTACGCCGACATCGTCGGGCCGCTGCACGCCGCCGGGTACGCCCTGGCGAATCTGGCTTCACTGCCCCATATCAGCGTGGCGGGATCGGTGGCCACCGGTACCCACGGCTCGGGCGACACCCTGCGCAACCTGGCCGGTGCCGTGGTCGGTCTGCGGATGGTGGATGCCGCGGGCGGGCTGGTCCGCCTCCGGCGCGGGGACGCCGACTTCGCTGGCGCGGTGGTATCGCTCGGCACGCTGGGCATCGTCACCGACCTGACCCTGCGGATCGAGCCAACATTCACCGTCGCGCAGGAGGTGCGGGTCGGGGTCCCCCTCGATGAGATCAGCTCGCGCTGGGATGAGGTATTCGGGGCGGCGTACTCGGTCAGCGCATTCACCACATACACCGACGGCGCGGCGAACGTGTTCCTCAAGCGGCGCCCGGGCGGGGAGGGAACGGGATGGTCGGGTGGGCGCGCCGCCGACACACCGGTGCACCCGATTCCGGGCGTCGACACGGCCGCCTGTACCACCCAGTTGGGCGTACCCGGGCCGTGGCACGAACGCCTTCCGCACTTCCGCCCGGACCTCGTACCCAGCGCCGGAGACGAGCTGCAGTCGGAGTTCTTCGTGGCGCGCCAGGCGGCACCCGGCGCACTGGATGCGCTGCGCGGTATCGGCGACCAGCTGACACCGGTGCTGCTCACCTGCGAACTGCGCACCATCAAAGGCGACCAGTTGTGGTTGAGCCCTGCGTACGGACGGGATACGGTCGCCTTCCACTTCACCTGGATCCGCGATATGCCGGCGGTGCGGCCGGTGGTCGCACAGGTGGAGAAGGCGTTGATTCCGCTCGGCGCCCGGCCGCACTGGGGCAAGGTCACCAACGTCGACCCGGCCGAGGTCCTGTCCCGCTACCCGCGCGGGGCCGACTTCGCGGCACTGCGCCGCCGGTACGACCCGGAGTCGAAGTTCGCCAACGCCTACACCGCGGCACTCTTCGGCTGACCGTCCCCTATGGACAATGGCCGGGAGGGCGGGTGCTCAGGGTCGGCCGGTGCCCGTACCCCCTGAACAGCAGCCACAGCAGGAACGGCAGTTCCCCCACCGCACCTGCCGGGTAGGTGACGACCAGGTTGACGGTCCGGGCGAGCTGCGGGGCGAGGAAGGCGGTGAGCATACCCGCCAGGTAGCCGGCGCAGGCGACGATCTGCAGTACCCCGAGCAGTCTGGGAAAGTATCCGGACTTGACGACCAGATAGCCCAACGGCACCAGCCACAGCCCGAAGAACATCGCGTCGAGCGTGTACCCGTTGTGCTGCATGCCGGTGAACAACAGGGTCAGCCCATCGGCAGCACATATCCTTCGTTGATCACGGCACCCAGGACGAGCAGGTACAGCACGCCGGCCATGCGGGCGAGCCGCTTCGGCTCATCGACGATGGATGTCATCACGGTTCCTCGCTCCGAGGGCAGGAGGGCTCCGGTCGGGTAGTCAAAAGTCTTTGACATCGCCTCCGCGAGCGTAAAGCAGGCCGGACATGATGTCAAACATTCTGGACTCACCTGAAACCCGGGAACCGGCCCGGTAGCCGCGAAACACAGGGCCTGGGCACCTGGTCACAGCGCGCAATCCCGTGGCGCCGACCGCCCAGAGCGATGCCGCGACGACGTTGGGACGTCCTGGCAGGCGGGTGTGACGCGACCGGGCGCTGCGGCGCTGTCCATGCTGATGGACAACCAACGCGGGCCCATCGGAGTCACGCCGTCGCTGCGGGTACCCACGCAACCCGCGCGGATCGCTATCCCCCCCGTGGACCCACCGCGCCCGCCCCGGCCGGCCGGTCCGTCCTCTGTGGATGGTGGCGACCGGGGCGTAGCCGCGCCCGCACCGGTCTTCGTCGACCGGACCGGGCGCCGCCGTCGCCTGCTCATCGTCGCCGGCGCCGCGGGCGCGCTGGCGATGGTGGGGGTGGTGATCGGGTTGGTGGTTGGACTCAGCGGCGCCAGCGGGCATGCGCTACCCGGCCTTCCGGCGGCGGTACACGCACACGTGGCCGGCACGAGCAGTCCCACGCCCGACAAGAGCCCGAGCCGGCCGGCGGCCGCACCCGCTCCCCCGGTCGCATCACCGTCGGCCAGCCCGAGCGCGACACCGGTGAAGGGGAACACACACCGCCACGTGCCGTCGCATACCCCTAGCCACAGCAAGAAGTAGTCGATGGCGAGCCGGCTCTGGCGGGGCGGTCCGCGCGCGCACTGGGTTCTGCTCTACCTCTTCTCAGCCGTCTGCTTCGTACTGCTGTGCTTCAACGGGTACGTCATGCACATCGGCGCCGAGGGATCGGGCGACCCGCCGAGCACCGGGGGTACCGCCGGGGTACCGGCGTCGGTGAGTTCGGGCGGCCCGATCCTGCGCATCGCGCCGAACGGCGCGATAAGCACGCGTGGGATGCCATCGAAGACCATCGCATTGACCTTTGACGACGGGCCCGACCCGAAGTACACGCCGCAGATCCTCGCGATTCTCGCCCGCTACCACGCGCACGCCACCTTCTTCGAGATCGGTTCCCGGGTGGACCGGTACCCGGACGTATCGCGCAGCGTCGTCGCCGCCGGGAGCGAGATCGGGTCACACACATTCACGCATGTCGAGCCAGGCGCGACCGCGGGTTGGCAGCTCGGCCTGGAGCTGACCTGGTCGGCGAACGCGATCGCCGGCGCGACCGGGAAGGCGCCGGTGTTGATGCGCCCACCCTACGCGTCCACTCCGGACGCCATCACCAACGCCGACCTGGCGGCGATGCGCCGGGTGGCCTCCGCCGGGTACCTCGTGGTGGTCGCCGACCACGACACCAGCGACTGGGAGCGGCCCGGCGTCAACACGATCGTCAACCGGGCACTGCCCGCAGGCGTTGCCGGTGAGGTCGTGATGATGCATGACTCCGGCGGCGACCGGTCGCAGACCGTGGCCGCGGTGGCCCAGCTCATCCCCCGACTGCAGGCGCAGGGGTACCGGTTCGTGACCGTCTCCGAGGCACTCAAGCTCGGGCCGGCGCCGGCGGCGTCGACCAGCGAACGTATTCGCGGTGAACTGCTCTCCTGGGCGCAACGCATCGCCTCCTGGCTGGCCACCATCCTGACCGTGGTAGCGGCTACGGCGCTCACCCTGTCCGGTCTCCGGCTGCTGGTCCAGTTGTGGTGCGCGCGCCGGCACAGCCGGGCGCACAGACGGATGGCAGCATCAGGCACCGGGCGCCTGCGGTATTTCGGGCCGGTGTCGGTGATTGTGCCGGCGTTCAACGAGGCGGCCAACATCGAGGCGACGGTACGGTCGCTGTGCCACAGTGACTATCCGGAGCTGGAGGTCATTGTCGTTGACGATGGTTCGACGGATGGTACGGCCGAGATCGTGCGCCGGTTGGGTCTGCCGCTGGTACGGGTGATCCGGCAGCCCAACGCGGGAAAGCCGGTGGCGCTGAACACCGGGATCCAACACGCGCGTGGCCGGCTGATCGTGCTGGTCGATGGCGACACTGTCTTCGAGCCCGATGCGCTGGGCCGGCTGGTGCAGCCGTTTGCCGACGCGTCGGTCGGTGCGGTGTCGG
>JAFMQQ010000800.1 GCA_017354595.1 Micromonosporaceae bacterium | reverse complement strand
CTGGAGGGGGAGAAGCTGGAGTGGATGGCCAGGAACGTACCGGCCAGCGTCGCGGTACCGACCGCCAGCGCGGTGGCCCGGGCGTACACGGCGGAGGCGGGAATGCCGACCAGGCCGGCGGTGTCCGGGTCCTCCGCGGTGGCCCGCATCTCCCGGCCGAAGGCGGTGCGCCGGAGCACGAGATGCAGGCCGCCGAGGACGGCTACCGCGAGCGCGAGCACGAGCAGTCCCAGGTACGGGATCGCCAGCGCACCGACATGCCAGCTGCGGATGCTGACGCTGCCCGCTGCTGCGCCCAACGACCGGACATCCGGGCTGAAGCCCTGCAGCAGCGCGTTCTGGATCACGATCGCCAGGCCGAAGGTGGTCAACAGCGGAGTCAACGCGCCCGAGCGCAGGCTGCGGGCGAGCAGGGTGACCTGCAGCCCGTACCCGACCGCCAGCATGACCGGCAGGGCGATCAGCAGCGCCAGGAACGGTGACATCCCGGTCTGGGTGGCGATGTACCAGACCAGGAAGGCGGAGAGTACCGCGATGTCCCCGTGGGCCAGGTTGATGATGCGCAGCACGCCGAACATCAGGGACAGGCCGCAGGCGAACAGCGCGTACAGTCCGCCGAGGAAGATGCCCTGGACGATCGCGTTGAGCACGCTCACCGGTCGCCCCCCGCCCGGGAGAGTCCGAAGTATGCCTCGGTGACCTGCTCCCGAGTGACCTCCGATGTGGACGAACGCAGCACCACCCGCCCCTCCAGCAGGCAGACCACCTCACCGGCGATGGACAGTGCCCGGGCCAGATCCTGCTCGACCAGGATCAGGGTGGTTCCATTGGCGACCAGGCCACGCAGCGACTCGTACACCATCTCCACCGCCATCGGGGAAAGGCCGAGTGACACCTCATCGACCAGCAGCAGCCGCGGGTTGGTCATCAGCGCCCGGGCGATCGCCGTGGCCTGTTGCTGGCCACCGGACAATGTGGAGGCTCGCTGGCCGAGCAGCGGTTCCAGCATCGGGAACGCGGCCAGCACAGTGGACAGCCGCCACGGTCCCGGCCTGGCCCGGCCGCCGGCCACCCGCAGGTTCTCCGCCACGGTCAGCCCGCCGAACAGCCGGCGCCCTTCGGGTACCAGGGCCAGCCCGCGGGCGACCCGCCGGTGCGCAGGCAAACCGGTGATGTCCTGTCCGTCGAAGGCGACCGTGCCCTCGGCAGCGGGATGCGCGCCGGCGATGGTACGCAGCATGGTGCTCTTGCCGGCCCCGTTCGCCCCGACCACGGCGAGCACCTGTCCGTCCTCAATGGAGAGTGAAACCCCGCGTACCGCCGGCAGCAGTCCGTGCCGGGCGACCAGCCGGTCGACGGCGAGCAGAGTCACTGGGACCTCCCGAGGTAGGCGTCGATGACGACCGCGTCGCGCAGCACCTCGGCCGGCTCCCCGTCGGCGATGACCCGCCCGGCGTCCATGCAGACCAGCCGGTCGACCACCTGTACCAGGACGTGCACGATGTGCTCGATCCAGGCGATGGCCACGCCGGTGGCGTGCAACTGCTGGATGGTGCTGACCAGTTCGGCGGCCTCGGCGTCGGTCAGTCCGGCTCCGATCTCGTCGAGCAGCAGCACCTTGGGCCCGGTCGCCAGCGACCTGGCCAGTTCGAGGCGCTTGCGGTGCAGCAGGCCGAGGGAGTCGGCCCGCCGGTCGGCCAGCGCGGTCAGGCCGCACTGGTCGAGTACGGCGAGGCAGCGCTCGTTGGCTGCGCCACGGTTCAGGCCGGCGCCGTAGTAGGCGCCGACCATCACGTTCTCCAGTACTGTCATCCCGCCGAAGGGCTCCGGGATCTGGAAGGCCCGACCGATACCGCGCCGGCAGCGAAGCTCTGGCCGCAGCCGGGTAACATCTCGGCCGTCGAGCTGGACCCGTCCGGCGGACGGGCCGGTGGACCCGGCCAGCACCGAGAGCAGCGTCGTCTTCCCCGCGCCGTTGGGCCCGACGACACCGACCGCCTCACCCGGCCGGACCGCGAAGTCGACCGCGTTGAGTGCCAGCAGGTCACCGTAGCGTTTGGACACTCCGATACCGGCGAGGACCGGAGCTCCCGTCCTCGCCGGTGCAACCAGTTGCTCGGTCATGCGTACGGCTTGAGTGCGGCGGCGACCGGCACGTTGCTGTCGGAGGAGTTCTCGCACAGGACGAAATCGAGCGGGTACCTGCT
>JAFMQQ010000799.1 GCA_017354595.1 Micromonosporaceae bacterium | reverse complement strand
GGCGGGTTCAGTTCGGCACGCCTGGCCGGCGGCCGGGGCGACCGGCGGGACGCGGTACTCGCCGCGCTGCGGGTACTCGGGGTCGAGCAGGCCGGCCGGCTCGGCGAGCGGGCGGCGGTACTGGTGGCGCTGTTCGGCACCGAGGTGACCAGGCCGGTCGGTACCGCCGCGGCGCAGGCGATCTCCGCCGGGCGCTGGCCGGCTCTGCATCTGGCCACCGCCGCCAGCGACCTGCTGGGCCCGGAGCAGCTGGAGCAGGTGCTGTCCTGGACGGCACCGGAGAGTACCGACCCGGTGCCACACGGGCTCGCCTCGGTACTCGCCGAAGATCTCGGCCGGGTGTTGGCGAACCTGCCCCGGCCGCGCCGGCTCGCCGTGCTGCGCGACCTGTGGGAGGGCGTCTGTGCCGACCAGTGGCGCCGGCGGCGCAGGACGCGGCTGCCGAGCTTCCCGCTGGAGGTCACCGAGGAGGCTGTCGCGAAGCGGTACCGCCGGTTCTTCGATGACCTGGTCGAGAACGATGCGCGCCAGTATCTCGGCCGCAGGCCCAGCCTCGCCGCCGCCGCCCGTTGGGTGCCGGACTGGTGGAACTGCGCGCGGTGGCTGCGCCGGATCGTGCATGACGCGCTGGCCGCGACGGCGCTGCTGCGGGTGGCGATCGCGGTCGCGGACCGCGGCCTCGTCGATGGCGTGGCGGCCAGCCGCGACCTGCTCCGTACGGCCGCGTTCCTGATCGACAAGCCCGCGGCCGACGCGGCAGCCCGCCGGGTGCCCGACCTGGCCGACGTACCGGCCCGCCCGGGGGTGTACCTGCTGCAGATGCACCAGCGCCTGGGACCTGACCTGGTCCTCGACCGGACCACCAGGACGGACCTGCCCGAGTGGCTGGCGATGGCCGCGCTGTACGGCCGCGCGGTGCGGGAGGTTGGGCAGGGGCTGCTGAATGATGCCGCCCAGATGCCCGAACCACGCGGGATCGCGAACATGTGGCGATGCGACCACTTCACCCAGTGGCGCACGATCGCCGGATACACGGCGGTACGCCCGCCGGAGAGTTGGGACCAACCGCCGCTGCTGGCCGGTGGGCAGAGCCTCGCGCAGCGGCTGCGCGAGCGACCCGGCGAGCCGAGGCAGGCGGTGGAGACCCAGGCGGACGTGCTCTGGGACGCCGAACTCGCCGACGCGCTGGCCCAACTGGACGGGTACGACTTGGCAGAGGTCCGGTACGGCGACAGAGGCCTGTGGGTGGACCTGAACCCGGTGGGGCCGCACCTGGAGTCGGTACCGCAGGCGGTCGCCGGCGCCGCGCAACTGGTCGAGCTGGGGGCGACGCTGCCGAACCGGCCGCGTACCTGGGCCGCGCTGGTCGACGGGTTGCTCGCCACTGCCGTGATCGCCGAGGCGCTCGCGGGCAGCTTCCCGGTACCCGCGCCACTCTCCACTATGGACGGAGTCGCCATCCCCGGTACCGACGCCCGGCTGGAGCTGGCCCGCACCCCGCACCAGCTCGCCGAGTGGGCCGCGTACATGGGCAACTGCATCGCCGGCTCCTACTACCTGGACGAGGCGGCGGCCGGGCGCAGCGTGCTGGCCGCGCTGCGGCAGCCGGATGGGCGGATCGTCGCCAACATCGAGCTGCTGCCGAAGGGCAGCGCCGGCTGGCGGATCGAGGAGTTCCGCGCCCGGTTCAACGCCGACCCCGAGTCCCAGCTGTGCCAGCGCGTCGAGGAGTGGGTCGCCACCCTGCCGGGTATCCCGCGGCGCCGCCCGCGAACACCGCCACCGCGGGAACACATCCGGGGCCGTCCCCGCCGCCGGGACGGGCTGCGCGAGCTCGGCGAGGCACTGGACGCACTCGCCGGCGAGGCGCTGCGGGCGGCGGAGACGGCCGGGGCACTGCGGGTTCTCGATACGCCCGCCATCGCGGCGGTGACCGGTGCGGGGCGCCGGTTCGGGCCGCAACGGTACGACCAGGCGGTACGGGAGGCGCTGGCCGGCCGGGCCCCGGACCTCGCCGCACTCTGGCGGGCAACCGAGGTACGCCCGCTCGCCGCCGCGCTGGGCCGGCTCGACCCGCGGATCCGCGACCGGTACGCCGGTCTCGACGCGCTGGCCGCGGAGCCGCCGCTGCCGGCGGCTCGGCGCCGGCTGGCCCGGTTGCCCGAGGTGGCGGTGGCACGGGCGGTGGACCTGACCGCGCTGCGGCTG
>JAFMQQ010000798.1 GCA_017354595.1 Micromonosporaceae bacterium | reverse complement strand
ACCTCATGCCGGGAGAGCCGGAGATCCTGAGCCTGCTCGCGCTGCTGCTGTTCACCTCGGCGAGGCGACCGGCCCGGGTCCGTTCTGGCGGGGGATTGCCTGTGCTCCTGGCCGACCAGGACCGGTCGCTGTGGGACCGGGGGATGATCACGGAGGCGGTCGGGTTGCTGGACCAGGCGGTGCGACGGTCCTCCGGTGTGGCCGGGCCGTACCAGTTGCAGGCCCACCTGGCCGCCTGCCACGCCCTCGCGCCTACCTGGGCGGAGACCGACTGGGGCCGCATCGTGGCGCTGTATGACCTGATGTTGGAGCTGGGCCCTAACCCCGCCGTGGCGCTGAACCGGGCGGTCGCGCTCGGTGAGCGGGACGGTCCGGCCGCGATGCTGGCGGCCGTCGATGCGATCGACGGCCTCGGAAGCTCGCACCTATGGCATGCGGCCCGCGCCGACGCGCTGACTCGCCTTGATCGCAGGCAGGAGGCCGCGGCGGCGTTGCAGGCAGCCCTCGACCTGGCGGTGGCAGCTCCGGACCGCGCCCTGCTGACGGCCCGGCTACGGGAGCTGGCCGGGCTGCGTGACGATCCCCCCGGCTAGCAGTGCCCACGCTGCGGCGCGCTCAGTCCCCATTGGCCAGCCCGTCCACTGTGGACAGCGCCTGGCGTACTGACAATTCCTCGGCGGGCCCGGCACGGACCCGAGGGACACTTGTCAACCTTCATCAGTACGAGGTGGGGAAGGACCGCGCGACCGGGCCGGTGGGTGTGCCTTCAGCCAGACGGCCGCCCGGCGTGCCGATGCGCGGGACAGCCACGCGTCCTGGACCAGCTCGGCCAACTCCCCGCGAGTCAGCTCACCGATCCGGCTGGCCCGTAACAGTACCGACGGGTGGCCGTCGAAGTGGGCGGTGGTGAAGTACGGCGAACTCCGGTCCTGAACCAGTGCCTGCTTCTCCGCCTCCGACTCGACCCAGAAGACGATCACGTCCGGATAGCGCTCCCCGGTCTCGGCGTCGACTGCGTCCGGCCGGGGATTGCGGAAGAAGACGAACGACTTCCCGCCCACCTGGTACACCGGATTGTCACCGGTCCCGTACACGACGCTGGCATAGGGCATGCTCGATGCCAGCTCGTGTACGTCCTCGACCCGAGCAGGTCGGTCTTCGTCGCCAGACACCAGACCCCTTCCGAGGTTGGCTAGCGCATGAGCTTGTCGATGTAGTCGGCGCCGATACCGACACGCTCGTAATGCTCCTTGCACACCCTGATGTAGTCGAATACATCGAAGGTGCCGGAGACCTCGCCCTTCTCGTCCAGCCAGATCAGCGGCCCGGTCACGTTGAAGGTGACCCGCATCGGTTCGTCGGAGTCGTACGCCACCAGTGTGTGCGCCTCGCCCGGTGCCTCGTAGACGAAATCGCCGGCCGTGGAGACCCAGTCGTGCTCCAGATAGCCCCACTTGCCGGAGATCGTGTACGCGAACACCTGCTGCGGGTGGTAGTGCCGGTTCACCATGCCGGCCGCACGCGAGTAGAGCACATCGCACCACCGGTTCTGCCCCGGGGATATCCACAGTGGACGCGTGCCGACCGTATCCGAGAGTGGAGCATAGTACCGCTCGTCATCGGTCGGCGCGTTGGCGATGTGGGCCTCCGGCAGCGCACCGGGGCGGAAAACCTGCTTGATGGGTTGCAGATCGCGCCAGAACTCGCGCTCGGGCGCCGCGGCCGTCGGCTCAGCCATCGTGTCTCTCCTAGGGGTGTGCGATGGTACGGGTCAGGCCAGCCTCCCGCTCGCCGGCGTACCGGTCAATGGCCTTGTGGCGCCCCACTATTTCGGTGCGTAGACGAGCACAACAACGCCGTTGGCGAACCGGGTGAGGTCGAGCAGCTTCAGCTGCGGCGCCCAGTCGATGTCGGCGAAGAGGTGGTGCTTTCCGGTACCGATCGCAACGGGGGTGAGGAACAGGTGGTACTCGTCGATCAGGTTGTGCCTGGCGAGGGTGGCGCCGAGCGGACCGTCGCCGTACTTGAGGAGGTTGTGCTGTTGCTTGACCTCGGCGACGCGTTCGACCACATCGCCGTCGATGACGCTGGCGTTCCAGGGCAGTTCGGCCTGCCGGGGCAGGGTGCTGGAGGCGACCAGCTTGGGCAGCGCGTTCATCCGCGCCACGAACCGGTCGAAGTCGGTGGGCTCGGCCGAGGCTTGGCGGG
>JAFMQQ010000188.1 GCA_017354595.1 Micromonosporaceae bacterium | reverse complement strand
ACCGGTCGACCCGCCTGTCGCCGAGGTGCCACCGGAGAGCCCGCCGGGCAGGTCGGCCCCGGCCGACAGGTCCGCACCGGCGGCACCGAAGAACAGCCCGGCCCAGGCGCGCTTGAAGACGCCGTCGGCCGCCGGCCGGCCGGTCGCCTCCGGCAGGAACGAGCTGGCCAGGTCGTTCCAGGTGATCTGCGGGACGATCGCGTCGACCCGGTGGTCGTACCCGGCCAGCAGCAGCGCCAGCCCGCCGCCGTACGAGCCGCCCAGCACGCCGACCCGAGGGTCGCCGGGCCGGTCCCTGCGCACCTCCGGCCGCAGCGCCAGCCAGTCGATCAAGGCGGAGGCGTCGCGTACCTCCCAGTCCGGGCTGTCCAGGTGGATCTGGCCACCGCTGCGCCCGAAGCCCTCGGCCGTCCAGGTGAGCACCGCGTAGCCCCGGTTCGCCAGGTCGGTGGCGGTATCGGCGACGCTGTCCTTGGTACCCCCGAATCCGTGGGCCAGCAGGATGGCTGGGGCCGGGTGATCTGCTGTGGCCGAGCCGGGTTGGTAGTAGGTCGTGTCCAGGCTCACCGGAGTGTTGCCGCCCGGCCCGGTCTCGACCGTGATCATCGCGCTGCGCGTGGTGAAGTTCCTCGGCGCCGGCCGGGTCGACCACACGACGACCCCGGCCACCAGGGCCAGTACCACAGCTGCGGCGACGACCCGCCGGCGGGTGAGCCGGGGGCGCGGGAAGCGGCGGCGTGTAGGGGGCATGCCGACACGGTACGTGGCGCAGCTGGCAATCCGGCCGGCGGCCACCCCGCTTCTCAGCCTCTCCTCAGGTTGACCCGGCGGTCCACAGTGGATCGCCAGGCCAGCGGAGCGCCTCCGTGGCTCGACCGCACGCACTACGCTCGGCTGGTGACCCAGCCGCCGACCAACTCCCTGACCCTGACCGCGAGCCTGCGCCCGGCGGCTCTGGACGCGCGGCGCGGTATCGTCCGGCTGCACCCCGGTGTACTCGACGCCCTCGGGCTGCGCCCGGGCGACCCGGTCAGCCTCACCGGCCGGCGGCTGACCGCCGGTATCGCCGCCTACGCGCAGAGCGGCGCCAGCCGGGCGCTGCTCTACGCCGACGATCTGTTGCTGGGCAACCTCGGCATCCGCGACGGCGGGCAGGTCACCGTCGCGCCGGCGCCGGTGCGGCCGGCGCACCGGGTCACCCTGGACGGGCCGGCGCACATCATCGCGCTGGTCAGTCCGGAGATGCTGCGCCTGGCGCTGCTGGGCAAGATGGTCACCGTCGAGGACAACGTCTCGCTGCTACCACAGGACGTGCTGCCCACGGGTGGCGACGCTGGCGGAGCCGCCCCGAGCAAGAGGTCCACGGCCGAAGCCCAGCCGCTGATGGAGGCTGCCCGGCGCAGCCTCGCCAACACGGTCGGGTACGGCTGGACCAGTGCGCTGCTCACCGTCACCGCGGCCGATCCGGCGCAGGGCGCGCTGGTCACCATGGACACCGTCGTGGGCTGGCGCGACGGTCAGGTCACCCACTCCACCGAAACCCCGTTGGGGGTACGGGCGCCGGCCGGCCCGGTCGCGACCGCGGCCGCCACGCCCGCCGGGTCGGACGGCGGTCAGGCCGCCCCCGCCGAGCCGGCGCCCAGCATCGACGACCTGCCCGGCCTGAAGGCCCAGGCGCAGGAGCTGACCGAACTGCTGGACCTCGGCTTCCACCACCATGAGGTGCTGGGCAAGCTGGGTACCACGGTCACCCTCGGCACGCTGCTCACCGGGCCGGCCGGCTCCGGCAAGTCGGCGCTGGTGCGGGCCGTCGCCGCGGTGGTAAAGGCGTCGGTGGTGGCGATCTGGGCGCCGGAGATCGCGGCGCTTACCGCCAATGACGCCGCCGACCGGCTGCGCGGCTCCTTCGCCGGCGCGGCCGGGCAGCCACCGGCCGTGGTCATCATCGCCGACGTCGAGGCGCTCGCCCCGCGCGACGCCCCCACGCCACTGTCCACAGTGTTCCGTCAGGTCATCGCCGGCGCACTGGCGAAGGGGACCGCGGTGGTCTGCACCACCAGCCGGCCGGAGGCGGTCGACCCGTCGCTGCGCTCCCCGGGGCTGCTCGACCACGAGTTGGCGGTACCACTCCCCGATGTCGCGATGCGCCGCGAGCAGCTGGGCGTGCTGACCCGCCGGATGCCGCTCGCCGGCGACGTGCGCCTGGAGGAGGTGGCCGGCCGTACCCCCGGGTTCGTCGCCGCCGACCTTTCGGCGCTGGTTCGCGAGGCCGGGGTACGGGCCGCCCTGCGGCAGAAGGGCGCGCCGGCGCCGGTGGTCACCGCGGCCGACTTCGCCGCCGCGCTCGATGTGGTACGCCCGACTACCATGTCCGAGTCCACTGTGGAGCTTGCCAAGGTGACCCTGGACGACGTCGGCGACCTGGCCGATGTCAAACAGGTGCTCACCGAGTCGGTGCTGTGGCCGCTGACCTATCCCGACACCTTCGCCCGGCTCGGGGTACAACCGCCGCGCGGTGTGCTGCTCTACGGACCACCCGGGTGCGGCAAGACCTACCTGGTCAAGGCGATCGCCGGTACCGGCAAGGCGAACGTGCTCTCGGTCAAGGGCGCCGAGTTGCTCTCCAAGTGGGTCGGCGAGAGCGAACGCGCGGTGCGCGAGCTGTTCCGTAGGGCGCGCCAGGCGGCGCCGACACTGGTCTTCCTGGACGAGGTGGACGCGCTGGCGCCGGTACGCGGCCAGGCGACCGACGGCGGTACCACCGACCGGGTGGTCGCCTCGCTGCTGACCGAACTGGACGGTGTGGAGTCGCTGCGCAACGTGGTGGTGATCGGTGCCACGAACCGGCCGGACCTGGTGGACGCCGCCCTACTGCGCCCCGGCCGGTTGGAGCGGCTGGTCTACGTACCGCCGCCGGACGCAGCGGCGCGAGCGGAGATCCTGCGCGCCGCCTCGCGTACGGTGCCGCTGGCACCCGATGTCGACCTGGCCGGCCTCGCGTCTACTTTGGACGGTTTCTCGGCGGCGGACTGTGCGGCGCTGGTACGGGAGTCGGCGCTGGCGGCGATGCGCGAGTCATTGGACGCGGCGACGGTGACGGCAGCGCACGTGGCGCTGGCGCGGCAACGGGTCCGCCCATCGCTGGACCCGCTCCAGGTCAACTGGCTGGCCACCTACGCCGAGAAGCACGCGGTGGGCTGAGCGGCCGTACTGCGAAGAATTCTGTACAGGTGTGCCTGTACCGATTCTTCTGCCCCTGGAGAGCTTGGGCAGGTGCTCGGCGGTCCGGTCTCGCAGGGTCCTCAGTGTCTTCGGTCCCGCAGTGTCAAGCGGTCGTCGCATGCGGACGGAATGGCTGAATCGTGTAGTTCCAGCGCGGGCCGACGTCGAAGCTCTCATCGCCGTCCGCGGCAAGCGCATCGTGTAGCATGCCAATGCTTGTCGTGGCGCCGACCGCGGACACGTCCCGATGGCCACTCTCGTCCTCCGAGCGGATGCCTGGGGAGACGACCATGAAGACGAAGCCGAGCCGCGCCACGGCACGGCGTATGGCAATGACTGCCGGCGGCCGCGTGCGGGTGAAGACCCGATCGAACACCTCGGTGACGGGCGTCTCATCGAGTGCGACGACCACATCCTGGCTCTCACTGGCACCGAGCTGGCGCAGCACGTCACGGAACTCGCGATCGGCGAGGCGGCTGGCGAAGTCGAACGCAGCCGTCCTCTCCGGGTTGTGCTCAGCCATCGCCCACCTCCGAAAGTTGTCTTCCCACTCATCATCCATGATGTCGAGGCAGGGTTGGTAATGGTTATGGACTACCTTAACGCCGCCCTCAGCAGGGATCTCGCAGATGACCTCGCCACGAAGCAGGTCCGTTCCCTCTTGATTGAACTGGTGGCGATGGATGGTGCTGTGGCAACAATCGATGCGGGCTACCGCTCGGCTGATTCCATCCACGACACAAATCTGGTTCAGCGAGAAATCGACGTAGAGTCCTTGGTACACAGCGTATCGGACCGCTACAGCGTGGACGTCGTTTTGCGTCCCCATCGGCCAGATCGTGTACGTGCCCGTGAAGCACTGGTTCGCTGGCGGGGGACGGTACCCGCGCTGAGCCGGGTGGATAGCCATGTCCGCCAGTCGCCGGGCGAAGCGACCGCCTCGGCTCTTGCCGGTCACGCTCGCCCGCCTCGGGTACCGGCTCGACGGCGCCCCGCCGCTTGGGGTGTGCTCCACCTGGCGGATAAGGCGTCCTGCACCATCTCCATGCGCCAGAGGTTAGCGAGGACCCCTGACAATCTCCCCGGGCTCAATCATCATCTGTCGATGCGTCGTCCATCACCGTCCGACAGTCTGCTAACGCGGGTCAAGCTGCCGGGCGGATGCGGGCGGCGCGCAACCGGAGCAGGCGGTTGACCAGCACCGGGTCGTACGCCAGCGCGGCGGGCTTGTCCAGTAAGGCGTTGAGCATCTGGTAGTAGCGAATGGACGGTACCTCGAACAGGTCCCGGATCGCCTGTTCCTTCGCGCCCGGCCGGCGCCACCACTGCCGCTCGAAGGCTAGGACCTGCCGTTCCCGCTCGGTGAGCCCATCCTCGATGACCGGCGGCGGTGGCGGGGGGAGGACCGGCGGACGGACCGCAGTGGAATCCAGGTCCGTCACATCGTGCACGGTGTCCATAGTGGCGGAGCCTAACCGCCCCCTCTGACACTCGGCTAGCGCGTGTGCACATACCTCGATTTGCTGCGCCAGACGCCGCTACACCCGGATCACGGTGACGCCGGCCGCCTCGAAGGCGGCTGCCTGCTCGTCGCTCGCGTGGCCATCGGTGACCAGTGTGTCCACCCGCTCGATCGGGCAGATCCGGGCGAATGCCTGGCCGCCCAGCTTCGAACTGTCCGCGATGATGACCACCCGCCGCGCCCGGGCCACCATCTGGTTGTTCATCGCCGCCTCGCCCTCGTGGTGTGCCGCGGCGCCGAGTACCACATCGATCGCGTCCACCCCGAGCAGCGCGACATCCAGGCTGACCTCGCGCAGGATCCCACCGGCCAGCGGGCCGACCAGTTCAAAGGACTGCGGGCGGACCACCCCGCCGGTCACCACGATCTTCATCCGGGACCGGACCAGCAACTCGTTGGCGATGTTCAGCGCGTTGGTCACCACCGTGAGCTGCGCACCATCCGGGGTACCCCGCAGGTCCGGCCGTACCGCCAGCGCCCGGGCCACCTCGGTGGTGGTGGTACCGCCATTGATGGCGACCACGGTGCCCGGCTCGACCAGTGCCGCCGCCGCCGCCCCGATGCGCTGCTTCTCCGCCGAGTGCTTCGCGGTCTTGTACCGCAGCGGCAGGTCGTACGAGACCCCGTTGGCGACCGCGCCGCCGCGGGTACGGGTGATCATCTGCTGCTGTCCGAGCTGGTCGAAGTCGCGCCGGATGGTCGCCTGGGAGACACCGAGCTTCTCGGCCGCGTCCTCGACGCTGACCCGGCCGTTGTTGGTGAGCAGTTCGAGGAGCGCATTCCAGCGCGCGTACCGGTCCACCCTCGTCCACTCCCTGCTAAGTCCCTGCCAAGTGCGTGCACAAATGATGCGCGAAACACCGGCAGATCGTCGACAGTCTTGCGCGAAATCAGTCCCCGCTGGCGGTACGGGCACCTCAGGCTGCACAATAGCGCGCGAAGATCCCCTTTTACGCGCCGCTTCGTGCAGGCGCACGAGTCCCCGAGGTACCCGTGTCGCACGTCGAACTGGAGCTCGCCAGCCAACCGGAGTGCTGGTCGCGAGCCGCGGAACTGGCCCGACAACCGGCCACCGCCGGGGCGCTGCCCCGGCCGGGGCAGCGGGTGGCGGTGCTCGGCTGCGGCACCTCGTACTTCGTCGCCGGCGGGTACGCGGCCCTGCGCGAGGCCGCCGGCCAGGGCGAGACCGACGCCTTTCCCGCCTCCGAGTTCCCGGCCGGGCGCCGGTACGACCGGGTGCTGGCGATCAGCCGGTCCGGTACCACCACCGAGGTACTGCGCGCCGTACGGGCCACCACCGCACCGGTCACCGCCATCCTCGCCGACCCGGCGACACCACTGGCGACCGCCACCGGCCAGGTGATCGTGCTGCCCTTCGCGGACGAGCAGTCGGTGGTGCAGACCCGGTTCGCCACCAGCACTCTGGCTCTGCTGCGCGCCCATCTCGGCGAGGATCTGCGCGAGGCGGTCCGGGACGCGAACGCCGCGCTGGCCGCGCCGCTGCCGCTCGATCCGGGTACCACCGAGCAGGTGACCTTCCTCGGCCAGGGCTGGACTGTCGGCCTGGCCCAGGAGGCGGCGCTGAAGTGCCGGGAGGCGGCCGGGCTGTGGACCGAGGCGTACCCGGCGATGGAGTACCGGCACGGTCCGATCGCGATCGCCGGTCCGGGGCG
>JAFMQQ010000187.1 GCA_017354595.1 Micromonosporaceae bacterium | reverse complement strand
CGCCCGGAACTGGCCGGGGCACTGGCCGCGTTACGCCGGCCCGACTTCGCCGGCGACCTGCCGCCCGGCTACGACGCCCGGGCCCGCCGGCTGTACGCCCGCGCCGCAATGCTCGACCAGGTGCTCGCCCTGGCCAATGACACCGCCCCCGGCGGCGCGGTGAACGGGTACGAGGCGCGGCTGCGGGACGAGGCACTGCGGCCGCTGCTGGCCGCCTCCCGCCGCGCGCTCGCCGCCGCCTGCAACGCTCCGCTTCGCTGAGCCGCTTCGCTGAGCCGCTTCGCTGAGCCGCTTCGCTGAGCCGCTCGGCTGAGCCGCGCCGCCGGCCCCGGCGCCACACCCGCCGTCCGGCTCAATGGGTCTTCGTGTAGTCGACGGCAGCCGCCAACACCTTCTGGGTGACGTGCAGCGAGGCCGCCACCGCAGCGAAGATCGGGTCCTGTACCGCGGGCCAGGTACCGAGCACCGGCCGGCTGATCAGCAGTGACTCGATCCACGCGGCACGGTCGGTGGAGATCTTCAGCAGCCTGGCGTCGGCGGCGATGGCTTTCGCATAGGCACCGGGCCGGAGCTGCTCGGCCTGCCCGTCGTACTCGTTCCACTCGGCCATCAGCGCCCTCATGATGGCGGCCGCCCGGTCCGGCGGGACGCCCAGCTTCGCGGCGAATCCGGTGATGACGACCGGGTCGAGGTGCTTACCCTGGTCGAGCGGGCCGGTGTCAGGTTCGCCGTTGAGTCTCTCGCCGTGATCCCCGCCGGTACGCACCATCGCGACCCGGGCCGCGATGACGGCCTCGTCCAGCCGTACCTTCGGCAGGCCGAACTTCTCGGCGACCTCTGCGGTGGCCTCGTGTGGGACGGTCGCGGTAGGCAGCGGAAGGGCGCTCTGGGCACCCGCGGCCGTTGGCGTTGCGGCGGGGGTCGTGGGTGTCGCAGTCGCCGCCGTCGATGTCGCGGTTGCCGCCGCGGCGCCGCTGGTTGCCGAGTGCTGGCAGGCCAGCACTCCAGCGGCGGCTGCGCCCAGCAGCAGCGGTACGACCGCCGCCCGTACGCCCAGATCTGCTCGTCCCACTTTTCCTCCCGCTGGTCGATGTCACCACTTCAACTGCCGGGCAACCGGCTGCCTCGACAACACTTAGGCCGCCGGCCCACGCGTCGTTGCATTCGAACGAGCGCGACATGCGGCAGCCGGACCGGAACGTCGGACCGCCCGTGGCCGTCGCATCGGCCGCCTCGCACGCGCGATGGCGCCGTGTTCGCCGTTCAGCGCGGGACGCCCGGCAGCCCGGTAGGGCAACGCCCAGCGGCGGCACCGCCGCGGGGAAGACCGGTCAGGCCTCGTCGATCAGGCTGGCGACCGAGTCGACCACCCGGGACGGCCGGTACGGGAACCGGTCCACCTCTTCCCGGGTACTGATCCCGGAGAGCACCAGGATCGTCTCCAGCCCCGCCTCCAGCCCGCAGAGCACGTCGGTGTCCATCCGGTCGCCGACCATCGCCGTGGTCTCCGAGTGGGCACCGATGGTGTTCAGCGCCGAGCGCATCATCATCGGGTTCGGCTTGCCGACGTAGTACGGGTCGGTGCCGGTGGCCTTGGTGATCAGCGCGGCGACCGAGCCCACCGCGGGCAGGATCCCCTCGCTGGACGGGCCGGTCGGGTCGGGGTTGGTGCAGATGAACCGGGCGCCCGCCACGATCGCCCGGATCGCCGTGGTGATCGCGGTGAAGCTGTACTCCCGGGTCTCGCCGAGGACCACGTACTCGGGCTCGTAGTTGGTCAGCACGTACCCGGCGTTGTGCAGCGCCGTGGTCAGGCCGGCCTCGCCGATGACGTACGCGGTGCCGCCCGGCCGCTGGTCCTCCAGGAACTGCGCGGTGGCCAGGGCCGAGGTCCAGATCGCATTCTCCGGAACGTCGAAGCCCATCCGGGTCAGCCGGGCGTGCAGGTCCCGGGCGGTGTAGATGGAGTTGTTGGTGAGGATCAGGAACCGCCGGTCGGCCGCGCGCAGCCGGGCGACGAACTCGGGCGCGCCGGGTATCGGCCGGCCCTCCTTGACCAGGACCCCGTCCATGTCCAGCAGCCAGGACTCAACCGGCTTGCGCTCACTCATACGCACCCCCTCCGCCGATCATCTCAGCCGCCCGATCCTCTCAGCCGCTGGTTACGGCTCCGGGTCGGGCTGTGGTACAACAGCCGACCGCACACGCGTCCCAGGTCGGGAGGGCGCCCAGCGCGGCCCGGGGCGTACCCGGGCTCAGCCGCTCGACGACCAGCTCCCGTACCATCGCCACGAACCGGGGGTCGGTGCCGGGGGTGGCCGCCCGGACGAAGTCCATCCCCAGCTCGCCGGCGGCTTGTGCGGCTTCGGTGTCCAGGTCCCAGATCACCTCGAGGTGGTCGGAGATGAAGCCGATCGGGGCGACCGCCACGCCGGCGATCCCCTGTTCGCGCAGCGCGCGCAGGTGGTCGGTGATGTCCGGCTCCAGCCACGGCACCTGCGGCGGGCCGGACCTGCTCTGCCAGACCAGGTCCCAGGCGCCGTCCCAACCGGCGCGCGCCGCGACCAGCCCGGCCACCTCGCGCAGCTGGGCCTGGTACCGGCCACCCACCCCGCGTTCGCTCGCGGCCGAGGCACTTCCCGCCGCCGAGGCCGCAAGTTGGCTGAGTGCACCGGCCGCGCTCGCCATCGCCACCGGAATCGAGTGCGCGGTGAAGACCACCCGGGTCTGCTCGCGCCCATCCGCGGCCAGCCCGCCGCCGGGCAGAGACGCCAGTGCCCGGCGCAGCGCGTCGGCGTGCGGCTGGATGTGGCCGGGATGGTCGTGGTAGTGGCGGAGCTTGTCGATTACCGGCGCACCGGCGCCCACTTCGGCCCGCGCCCGCTCGATGTCCTCCAGGTACTGCCGGCAGGAGGAGTACGACCCGTAGGCGCTGGTGACGAAGGCGAGCGCCCGGCGTACCCCGGCATCGCGCATGCTCGCCACCGTCTCGGCCAGGTACGGGCGCCAGTTCCGGTTCCCCCAGTACAGCGGCAGATCCAGCCCGGCGACCGCGAAGTCCTTGCCGATCGCGTCGAGCAGCGCGCGGCACTGCGCGTTGATCGGGGACACCCCGCCGAAGTGGCGGTAGTGCTCGGCCACCTCGGCCAGCCGCTGTTCCGGTACGCCGCGCCCGCGGGTCACGTTGCGCAGGAACGGCAGCACGTCCTGCATGCCCTCCGGCCCGCCGAAGGAGACAAGCAGGAAGGCGTCGTACGGCCCGGCGCTCATGCGCCCAGGGCGTGGTACCCGCCGTCGACGTGGACGACTTCGCCGGTGGTCGCGGGGAACCAGTCGGAGAGCAGCGCGCAGACCGCCCGGGCGACCGGCTCCTGGTCGGTCAGGCCCCAGCCCAATGGCGCCCGCTGCGCCCAGGAGTCCTCGAACTGCTCGAAGCCGGGGATCGACCTGGCCGCCATGGTGCGCAGTGGACCGGCGGAGACCAGGTTGGCCCGGATCCCGTGCTTGCCCAGGTGCAGGGCGAGGTACCGGTTCGCCGACTCCAGGCCGGCCTTGGCCACGCCCATCCAGTCGTACACCGGCCACGCCTTGGTCGCGTCGAAGGTCAGCCCGACCAGCCCGGAGCCGGGTGACAGCAGTGGCAGGCAGGCCGTCGCGAGCGCCTTGTACGAGTACGTCGAGACGTGCAGCGCCTTCGACACGTCCTCCCACGGCGCGTCCAGGAACCCGCCGCCCAGGCAGCTGGGTGGCGCGTTCGCGATCGAGTGCACCACCCCGTCCAGACCGTCCACATAGGAGCGTACCCGTCCGGGCAGCGCCTCCAGCTGGCTGGTGTCCGTCACATCCAGCTCGATCACCGGCGCCTCCTGGGGCAGCCGCTTGGCGATACGCTCCACAAGGGACAGCCGGCCGAAGCCGGTGAGGACCAGCGTGGCGCCCTGCTCCTGGGCGACCCGGGCGATCGTGAAAGCGATCGACTGATCGGTGATGATCCCGGTGACCAGCAGCCGCTTGCCCGCCAACAGACCTGACACGCGTACCCCCTCAATGCCCCATGCCGGCGCCGCCGTCGACCGGGATGACCGCTCCGTTGACGTATCCGGCCGCGTCGCTGGCCAGCCAGGTGACCACGCCCGCCACCTCCTCCGGCTGGGCGAACCGCCCGGCCGGTATCGACGCCAGGTACCGCTCGCGCAGCTCCTGCGACAGGCCGGCGGTCATGTCGGTCTCCACGAAGCCGGGAGCCACCACGTTCGCGGTGATGTTGCGGGTACCCAGCTCCCGGGCGATGGACCTGGCCACCCCGACCAGACCCGCCTTGCTGGCCGCGTAGTTCACCTGGCCCGCGCCGCCGGAGAGGCCCACGATGGACGAGACGAAGACCATCCGGCCCCACCGCGCCCGCAGCATCCTGCTCGCCGCCCGCTTGGCGCAGCGCCACGCCCCGGTCAGGTTCGTCGCCAGTACGCCACCGAACTGCTCCTCGGACATGCGCAGCAGCAGCGTGTCGTCGGTGATGCCGGCATTGGCGACCAGTACCTCCACCGGGCCCAGCTCCGCCTCGACCGCGCCGAAGGCCGCGTCGACCGCGGCCGGATCGGTGACGTCGCAGGCGATCGAGAACAGACCGTCGGGAGCCGGGCTGGCCCGATAGGTCACCGCGACCCGGTCCCCCTGCTTGGCGAAGGCCTGCGCGATCGCCAGGCCGATGCCCCGGCTGCCGCCGGTGACCAGCACGGTGCGTGCCACGGTGTCGCCCTCCGTCTGCGGCTGCGGGTACCGGCTGTGAGAGTAACCCAACCGGCCCATCGCGGGTCGGCGGTACCTGGGTGTAGCCTGACGGCGGTCTGAAACGGCACCGGCTTAGGGAGGTGATCGCTGTGCGACGAGATGGCGATCCCCCTAGTCATCGCTGGCGCCGGACGCGCTGACCCGACCCGCGCGACGGCTGGTCCGCCGGCCACATCCCGCCGGCACCACCACATCCCCGCACTGCAAGCCGCTGGCGCGCTACCGCGCGAGTTCAACCCAGCCGGCAATCTTCAGCCCGCGCAGACCTGCCTGGGAGCCGTCATGAGCCGCTACGCAGCCCCGGTCGCCTTCACTCTGGCGAGCCTCTGGGTCGCCGTACTCTACGTGCTGCTGTCCAAGTGACAGCGGCTACGGCAGCCTGGATGTCCACAGTAGACTCATCCCCGCCGCGGAGAAGGCGAAGAGCATCGCGATGCCCACGTACCACTGGGTGATCTCGCGCGGCACCGTCTTGTACCCGATGGAGCTGCCCATGTCCTGGTACACCTGCTTGAGTTGGGACAGGCTCGCCGCCTCGTAGTAGTGGCCCTTGGTGGTATCCGCGAGCTTCTGCAGCGAGGCGCGGTCCACCGGTACCCGCTGGGTCTGGCCCTGGATCTGCACCACGCCCTCGTCGGTGCCGAAGGCGATCGTGGAGACCGGGACGTTCGCCTGCGCCGACGCGGCGGCGGCGTCCTCGATCGTCCGGCCCGCCGTCCGGTACCCGTCGGAGAGCAGCACGATCCGCGCCGGCGGCGCCCCGTTGGCACCGTCGGCCGGCACCGACTGGATCGCGGACAGGCAGGTGAACACCGCCTCCCCGGTCGCGGTCGCCTCGGCCAGCTGCAGCGAGTCGATCGCCTGGGTCACCGCCGCCCGGTCCTTGCTCGGCGAGACGAGCACGTTCGCCGACTTGGCGAACGAGACCAGCCCGACGTTGTACCCCGCGGGCAGCTGCTTGACGAAGTCCTTCGCCGCCTGCTGCGCGGCCGCGATCCGGCTCGGTGCCACGTCGGTCGACTGCATGGAGAGCGACACATCGATAGCAACCATGATGGTCGCGCGCTCCAGTGGCTGCCTCGCGTCGGTGGACGGGCGGGCCAGCGCGCAGGCCAGCGTCAGCAGGGTGAGCAGAAAGGCGCCGGCGGCCAGGTGACGCCGGTACCCGAGGCCACGCGGGGCGAGGGTACGCAGCAACTCCACGTTGGTGAAGCGGACCGCGTACGAGCGCCGGCGCAGCTGGCGCCAGACGTACACGGCGGCCACCCCGAGCACCGGGATGATGCCCAGCAGCCACACTGGTTCGAGGAACCGGATCATCGGGTCGTCCCCCTCGTCCGTGCGTGCCGCTGTGCCGCGACGAACCGCACGATGTCCAACAACCAGTCACTGTCGGTGCGAAGCCGGAGGTGCGCCGCACTGGCACCGCGCAGCGCGGCGGCGATCCGGGCGCGCTGGGCGGCCGCGCTGGCCGCGTACCGGGCCCGCAGTCGCGGGTCGCCGGTGTGCACCTCGTGCAGCAGGCCCGTCTCCGGGTCGACGAACTCCATCACGCCCGCGTCGGAGAGCTCCAGCTCCCGCGGGTCCACCACCTCGACCGCGAGCAGATCGTGGCGTACCCCGAGC
>JAFMQQ010000797.1 GCA_017354595.1 Micromonosporaceae bacterium | reverse complement strand
ACCTACCAGACCTTCGAGGAGCTGGTGACGTACTGCCGGTGCGTGGCCGGTTCGGTCGGCCGGCTCTGCCTCGGCGTGTTCGGCAGCCGGCCCGACCCGCACGCGGCCCAGTACGCCGACGGGCTCGGCATCGCCCTGCAGCAGACCAACATCCTGCGCGACATCCGCGAGGATCTGGGCAACGACCGGGTCTACCTGCCACAGGACGAGCTGGACCGGTTCGGCGTGGAGTTGAAGCTGGACGACCGCGGCGACCTGGTCGACACCGAAGGCGCCCTGGCCGCCCTGATCGCCTTCGCCGCCCAGCGCGCCCGCGGCTGGTACGACGACGGGCTGCGGCTGATCCCGTTGCTGGACCGGCGCAGCGCGGCCTGTGCCGCGGCGATGTCGGGCATCTACCGACGGCTGCTGCGCCGGATCGCGGCGCAGCCCACCGCCGTGTACGGGGGCCGCCTGTCGGTGCCCGGGTGGGAGAAGGCGGCCGTGGCCGCCGGCGCCTTGACGGGTCTGGCGAGATGACCAGGCTGCCGGCATGAGCGTCGCGGTTGTTGGTGGCGGGCTGGCCGGGATCACGGCCGCGCTCGCGCTCGCCGATGCCGGCCGCGACGTCAGCCTGTACGAGGGGCGCGGCTGGCTGGGTGGGCTGACCCACTCGTACCGGCACGGCGAGATCGAGGTCGACAACGGGCAGCACGTCTTCCTGCGCTGCTGCGAGGCGTACCGGCGGCTGCTGGCCCGGCTCGGCGTCACCGATCGGGTGGCGCTGCAGCCGCGGCTGTCCATCCCGGTCCGCTCCGCCGCCACCGGTCGTACCGCCCGGCTGCGCCGCGCCCCGCTGCCCGCACCGGCGCACCTGGCCGGCTCGCTGCTGCGCTACTCGCCGTTGCGCCCGGGGCAACGGCTGCGCTTCATCCAGGCCGCACTCGCGCTGCGCCGGGTGGACCCGAGCGACCCCGCCACCGACGAGCAGAGCTTCGGTGACTGGCTGTCCGCACACGGGCAGAGCCCGCGGGCGGTCAGCGCGCTGTGGGACCTGATCGGGGTGGCCACCCTCAACGCGCCGGCACCGCACGCCTCGCTGGCGCTGGCCGCGACCGTCTTCCAGATCGGCCTGCTCACCAAGGCGAGCGCGGGCGACATCGGCTGGTCCCTGGTACCGCTGCGGCGGCTGCACGGCGAACCGGCGTTGCAGCACCTTTCAGCCGCCGGGGCACGGGTATACACGGGCGCACGGGTGGAGTCGGTACGGCCACGCGGGGATCGCTGGACCATCGGGGTACGGGGGGACGAGCACGTGGTCGACCAGGTTGTGCTGGCCGTACCGCCGGCCGCGGCACAGCGGCTGCTGCCAGCCGGCCTGCCGTTCCCGCCGGGGTGGGCGGAGCAGCTGGGCAGCTCGCCGATCATCAACGCGCACGTGGTGTACGACCGCCCGGTGCTCGACGGGCCGTTCCTGGCCACGGTGGAGAGCCCGGCACAGTGGATCTTCGACCGCACCGCGCAGGCCGGCGAGGCGGTGCCGGCCGGCGGCCAGTACATCGCCGTCTCGCTCTCGGCCGCCGACGACCTGGTGGACCTGCCGACCGCGCAGCTGCGCGAGATGCTGGTGCCGGAGCTGGCCAAGCTGCTGCCGGCGGCGCGCGGCGCCGGCGTGCTCGACTTCTTCGTCACCCGCGAGCGGCACGCCACCATCCGCCAGGGGCCAGGCAGTGGGCGGCTGCGCCCACCGCCGGGCGCCGTGGCGCCCGGGCTGGCGATCGCCGGCGCGTGGACCGCCACCGGCTGGCCGGCGACCATGGAGGGCGCGGTGCGCAGTGGCGAGGCGGCGGCGGCGGCGGTGCTGTCCACAGTGGAGCACGTACCGGCGGAGGTTGCGCGATGACTGGGGCTGCCCGATGACCACGACACCAACAACGCTGCACCGCAGCCGGGACGCGGTCACCCCGGTACTGCGCGCGGCCGTGCAGCGGCTCGATCCGACCAGCCGGGCACAGGCCTCGTACCACCTCGGCTGGACCGATGAGGCGGGCTTACCCACCGGTGCCAGCGGTGGCAAGGCGGTCCGCCCGGCGCTGGCTCTGCTGTCGGCCGAGGCGGCCGGGGCCGACCCGGAGGTGGGGGTACCCGGTGCGGTCGCGGTGGAGCTGGTACACAACTTCTCGTTGCTGCACGACGATCTGATGGACGGCGACCTGGAGCGGCGCCACCGGC
>JAFMQQ010000796.1 GCA_017354595.1 Micromonosporaceae bacterium | reverse complement strand
GTACTTCACGGTGCTGCAGAAGCCGTGACGGCCACGGCGCCGCCGCCCGGGCGGTGGGCGTCGCCCGGGCGGCGAACGCGGCTACTCCAGTACGAAGACCGGGATCGGACGGTCGGTCTTCGCCTGGTAGTCAGCGTAGTCCGGGTAGGCGGCGACGGCCCGATCCCACCACAGAGCCTTCTCCTCGCCGAACACCTCGCGAGCGGTGACCTCCTTGGCCATCGTGCCGTCCCGCAGCTCGACCCGCGGGTTCGCCACCAGGTTGCGGTACCACTGCGGGTTCTCCGGCGCGCCGCCCTTGGAGGCGACGGCGGCGTACTGCCCGCCGTGCTCAACCCGCATCAGGGGTACCTTGCGCAGCTTGCCGGAGCGGGCGCCACGCATGGTCACCAGCACCACCGGCATCCCGCGCATCGTGGTGCCCTGGGTGCCTTCCGACGACTCGATCGCCTCGACCTGGTCCCGAACCCAGTCCCACGGGCTGGGCGCGTACTCACCTTCCAACGTCATGATCAGTAGCGTAACCGGCGAACCGGTACACCCGCACGCCAACGGCGCCATCGATCAGCGTGGCTACTCGGTTGCGGTACGCCGGGACACCGACGAACATCTGCTGGTGGAGTTCGTCACCGCGCGCCTGCTGCTGCGCGAGCTCACCGACGCCGACCACGCGAGCGTGCATGGCCCGGCGACCGACCCGGAGGTCACCCGCTACACCGACTGGGGACCGAATACGCCGCAGGCGACTGCCGCGTTCCTGGCCGAGGCGCAACGCACTGCGGCGCGCCGGCCGCGCACCCACTTCACTCTCGCGGTGGTTGAGCGCCGCGATGGCGGCCTGATCGGGACGGTCGGCCTGGGCGTGACCAGTCCGGAGCAGCACCGTGGCCAGATGGGGTACTGGGTCGCCCGGCCGCACTGGGGATGCGGCTACGCCACCGCGGCGGCCCGGTCGGTGCTGGACTTCGCGTTCGACCAACTCAAGCTGCACAAGGTGGTGGCGACCTGCGATCCGGAGAATGCCGCCTCGGCGCGGGTACTGGAGAAGATCGGCATGCAGCGCGAGGGGTACCTGCGCGGCGACCGGTTGATCCGGGGGCAGTGGCGGGACCGGCTGCTCTTCGCGGCCATCGCTGCCCATGAATGACAATCGGCTGCCGGTGCTGTGGCTGTCCGGTCCGTCCGGCGCCGGGAAGACCACGGTCGGCTGGGAGCTGTTCACCTCGCTCGCGGCCGAGGGTATCCGCACCGGCTACGTGGACATCGATCAGCTCGGCATGTGTTACGCGGCACCGGCGCGCGACAACTGGGGTCCGGAGCCCAGCTCCGACCCCGGCCGGTACCGGCTGAAGGCAGGCAACCTGGACGCGGTCGTGCCGAACTTCCAGACCGCGGGCGCCCGGTGCCTGGTCGTCTCCGGCGTCGTCGACGAGCATGGCGCCGATACCGGCCTGATCCGTCGGGGCGACCTGACGCTGTGCCGGCTGCGGGCCGAGCCGGACGAGCTGCGCCGCCGGATTGAGCGCCGGGGTCGGCCCGAGGACGGCTTGGACGAGATCCTGCGGTACGCACGGGCGGTGGAGAGCCTGCCCGGCGCCTGTATCGACACCACCGGACACGGCGTTGCCGAAGTGCTGCGGTTGGTACGGCAACGTATCGGCGACTGGCCGGGGCCGGCGCGCGATGCCGATCCCGGGTGCGATGCCGATCCCGGGTGCGATGCCGATCCCGGGTGCGATGCCGATCCCGGGTGCGATGCCGGTCCGGCTGGCGCTGCGCCTGCGGCGCCCGCGACCAACCCGGGAGAGATCCTGTGGCTGACCGGTGTCACCGGGGTGGGAAAGTCCACTGTGGGCTGGCAGGTCTACTACCAGACACGGCTCGCCGGGATCCGCTCCGCCTTCGTCGACCTGGACCAGATCGCCTTCCTCCGGCCATCGTCCACTGTGGACTCCGCTAACCACCGCCTGGCGGCCGCAAATCTCGCCGCGGTCTGGCGGGCGTACCACAGCCGCGGCGCGCAACGGCTGGTCATGGTCGGCCCGGTGCAGCATCCCGACCAGGTGCGGCTCTACCGGGAGGCGCTGCCCGGCGCCAGCATCACCCTCTGCCGGCTGCACGCCAGCCCCGGCACACTCGCCGACCGGATCGCCGCCCGCGGCAGGGGCATCAGCCCGGCCTGGGGCCTTGCCGGTGACGAGCTGACCGGCC
>JAFMQQ010000186.1 GCA_017354595.1 Micromonosporaceae bacterium | reverse complement strand
CGGGGGCGGGCCGGATCGCGTGCTGCTCAGAGGATCGCGCTGGGGATGCCGGACGGCTGGCTGTCGTCCGGCGCCTTCTCGGTGTGTGGTACCGGTACCACCACGACCGGGCAGGGCGCGGCGCGGGTACACGCCTCGGCGACCGAACCGAGTACCGCATGGAAGAGCCGGCCGTGGCCGTGGCTGCCGATCACCAGCAGGTCGGCCCTCCGGGCGGCGTCGACGAGCACGTCCGGCGCGGTACCGAAGCTGACCTGGGTGGTGACCGTGGCGCCGGGGCAGTCAGCGACGGCGTGCGCGACCTGTTCGGCGAGGACCTCCTCGACGCTGCTGCGGTGCGCGTCGGGCCCCCGGATGTCGGAGGCGTCCAGCGCGTCGAAGGTGTAGGCGGTGACGGCGTGGACGGTACCGCCGCGGCCGGCGGCCTCGCGTACCGCCCAGCGTAGAGCGCGCTGCCCGCCCTCGGAGCCGTCGACGCCGACGACCATTCGGTAGCTGTTGTTCATGGCGTACGCTCCCTTCTCAACGGGATGGTTCAATAGTGTCCACAAGTGACTGTCTGGAGTGGAGGTTCATGCTCCCGCCCCGGCCGGCGGCCCGGCGCTGGGGGCCGCTGGCGGGGGCGGCGGCGCAGCCCGCGTCGACCAGTTCACCACCCTCACCTGCCAGTGCGGTGGGTTCAGCCGGTGCGGTGGGTTCAGCCGGCGGACTGGGTGGAGTGGGTGGGGCGGGGGGCGCCGGTACGCCACCCGGATCGGCCCCGCCGAGGTCCAGCCGGAACGGTGGGTACTCGTCGCGCATCAGCATGGCGTAGGCCAGTACCCGGTAGCACCAGCGGTTCATGCCGAGCACGAAGTCGTACAGCGGCTTCGGGTACCGCCCGGAGAAGGCGAGGATGACCGCGGCCACCAGGACCAGCAACCCGATCAGACCAACGCCGGACGCCACCCCGGCCCGGTTGCCGTGCTGCCACCAGTTGGCGCCGGCCCACCAGCCACCGGCGAACAGCGCCACGACCAGGTAGTGCGGGATGGCCAGCAGCCACCACTTGACCAGAACCAACCCGCGGGACAGCCGCCGCGGGTAGTCCACGGTGAAGTCGGCCGGATAGCTCGCGTCCGGGCGCAGGCGGAACGGCGGGTACCGGTCGGTGCCCAACGCGCTGTACGCGTAGTACGACACCCGCCAGGTCCAGCGCAGCACGCCGAGGTTGAAGTCGAAGATGGACCTCGGGTACCGGCCGGTGAACAGAATCGCCACACCGGCCACGAAGCTCAGCGGTACCACCGCCAGCCACAGCAGGGCGAGTACGAATGCGTGTGGTACCACCAGAATCCACTTCACCAGCCACAGCCACCGGCTCAGCTGTGGATCCAGCCGGCCGTCCAGGCGGACCGGATAGCTGCCCGGGGCGAGGTACCCACCGGCCGGGTCCGGCGCCGGTTCGGGCGGGCCACGCAGCGCGGCCACCATCAGCACGATGCCCGCTGCGAGCAGCAGCAGCCCGAACCCACCCAGGGACAGCCCGATCGGCAGCAGCGCTGCGGTACGGGCACCCACAACGACATCGGCCGCGATGCCGGTACTCGCGTCGGCGTTCATCAGCACCACCGCCCACGAGCCGCGCCCGCTGGTCCAGGTCAGCGTCTGCACACCCGGCCCGCTCGCGGACGCGGCCCAGAACCCTGCCCCGGTCGGCACCGGCGCCGCGCCGCCGTCCGCATTGACGATGACGGTGTCGCTGCGCAGCGGCCGGCCGCGCACGTCGGTGATCCGCTCGTAGCGGGTACCGGAGAGCCAGCCCTCGACCGCCGACCGGGGCGCGATGCCGATGAACAACGGGCCGCCTCCGGCGACCGGTCGCGCCGTGACCTTGACTGTCCCGAGTGGACTGGCCGGCAGCACCGGGGTGTCGGGCAGTTCCAGCCGGGCCATCAGGACCGTGGTCGAGCTCTGCACCCGCTGCACCGGGCTGGTGTAGTAGCCCGCGGTGTCGCGCTGCGTCGCGTGGATCACCGCCAGCGCGGTACCGGAGACCACCAACCCCAGGCCGAGCAGGGCCAGCACCGCCGCTGCGATGACCGCGAGGATTCTTCTGGTACGCATGCCGCCTCACCTCCACCACCGGGCCGCCCGCGCCGGCTGGAAAGCACCACCCCTTATCGGAGTCCGTCGCGATGCGCCGGCACAGTGCCGAACGGCCCGGCCAGGACGGGCTGGCCGACCTTCATGCCGATGGGATCCCGGTTCGCCGCCCGGCACTGGGACCTTCGGCCCTGCTGACCAACCCGCCAACGCCGGACGGTTGACCGCGGGTGGACGTTGACCGCCGGTGGGACAGGGAGGTGGCGCCGATGCCGGAGAGCCAGCGACTGGCCGCATCCTACGAATGCTGCCGCCGCCTGCACCGCGCGCACGGGCGGACGTACTATCTGGCCACCCGGCTGCTGCCGCGGTCCAAGCGCAGACATGTGCATGCGTTGTACGGCTTCACCCGGTACACCGACGAGATCGTGGACCGTCTGGACGGCGGAACCGCGGCACAGCGCGCGTCCCGCCTGCACGACTGGGCGGACCGGTTCGCCGCCGCACTGGACGGCGCGCCGGTGCCGGATCCGGTGCTGCCGGCGGTGCTGCACACGATCGAGGTCTTCGACCTGGATCGGGCGGACTTCGCGGTGTTTCTGCGGTCGATGGAGATGGACCTGACCGTCAGCCGGTACGACACCTACGACGACCTCCTGGAGTACATGGCCGGCTCGGCGGCCGCGATCGGCACGATGATGCTGCCGATCCTGGGCGCCCGGGATCCCGCGCTGGCCCAGGAGCCGGCACGCGAACTGGGCCGGGCCTTCCAGCTGACGAACTTCATCAGAGACGTCGGCGAGGACCTGCAGCGGGGCCGGATCTACCTGCCACTGAAGGATCTCGCCGATTTCGGCGTACCCCCGGCAGACCTGTGCGCCGGCGTGACCACCGGACCGATCCGCGCGCTGATCGCCTTCGAGGTGGACCGGGCGCGCGCACACTACGCCCGGGCAGCGCATGGCATCCCGATGCTCGCGCCCAGCTCGCAGGCGTGTATCCGGACCGCGTACCGGTTGTACGGCGGGATTCTCGACGAGGTGGAGCGCGCCGGCTACGACGTACTTGGCCGGCGGGTCACGGTGCCCAACCGGCGGCGGCTCGCGGTCGCGGCGAGCGCCGTGCTCACCCCGCCCGGCCGCCCGGTCCACCTCTGACGGTCGTGACGGCCGGGCGTTTCGACGCGGTGATCGCCGGTGGCGGTCTGAGTGGACTCTCCCTCGCCGGGCACCTGGCCGCCGGTGGGTGGGCGGACCGCCGGGTGCTCGTGATCGACCAGGCCGAGCCTGGACCCTCGGCGAGCTGCTGGGCGTTCTGGTCGGCCCGGCCCGGGCTGCTGGACTCCGCGGTGTCGCGGTCCTTCCGCCAGGTGGCGGTACATGCGGGCGGGACCTCGCTGGTGCTGCCGTTGCGCCCGTACCGGTACCGGGTGGTGCGCCGACCCGACCTGCGCCGGGCGGTTGCGGGTCTGCTGGCCGGCTGCCCCGGCTTCGCCGTGAGACGCGGGCGGGTGCAGCGTGTCGGCGACGGAACCGAGGTTGCCGAGGTGGTCGTCGACGGCGAGCGCATCCACACCCGCTGGGTGTTCGACAGCGTCAGTCCGGCACGCTGCGACGAGCCGGCGGACGCCCGCCTGGCCTTCACCGGCTGGGAGGTGCGCTGCGACCGCCCCACCTTCGACCCGCACACGCCGGTCCTGTTCGACTTCCGCACCCCGCAGCCGGACGGCGCCCGGTTCGTCTATCTGCTGCCGGACGGGGAGTACCGGGCACTGGTGGAGTTGACCGAGTTCGTGCCGCGGCACGCGAGGCCGCCGGCCCCGGCGCAGCGGTGCGCCGCGCTCGCCAGATACCTGCGCGACGTGGTGGGGACGGCGACCTACACCATCGCCCGGACCGAATCGGCGGTCCTGCCGCTGCGGGCACACCCACCCTCCCGCACCGGATGCCACATCCTGCGCACCGGCGCCCGGGCCGGATTGGTCAAGGCCAGCACCGGGTATGCGTACCAACGCATCCAACGCGACAGCGCGGCCATCGCCGGATCCCTTGCGCGGTACGGCCATCCGTTCGACATACCCGGATCGCGGCGTCGGTACCGGCTGCTGGACGCGGTGCTTCTTGCTGTGCTCGACCGCCGGCCGGCGCAGCTCGAACGGGCCTTCGCCCGGCTGTTCACCACCAACCCTGCCGCGCGGGTGCTGCGTTTCCTCGATGAGGACAGCAACCTGCGCGACGAGCTGGCACTGATCCGCGGCCTGCCACCCGCGCCGTATCTTCGCGCGGCCACCCGGCTGGTCCTGCCTTCCGGCCGGCCGCTGGTTCAGAGGCGGTAGCAGCGGATGGCGGTGCCGGCGAAGACGTCGGCGCGCTGCGACGGGTCGAGGGCGGCGGTCAGCTGCTCGGCGAGATCCAGTACTTCGCCGTACCGGGCGGCGAGGGTACACACCGGCCAGTCGGAGCCGAAGGCGCACCGGGCCGGGCCGAAGCTGGCCAGGGCGTGCCGCGCGTACCGGCCGATGCGGGCCGCGTCCCAGTCGTCCCACCGCGCCTCGGTCACCAGACCGGAGAGCTTCGCCACCACGTTCGGGTACCGGGCCAGGGCGGCGGTACCGCTGGCCCACGGTTCCCATTCGCCGGCCGCGATCGGCGGCTTGGCCAGGTGGTCCAGCACGAAACGCACCTCGGGCAGCTCGGCGACCGCCTGTGCCGCGGCGCCCAGTTGCGGGGTGCGGACCAACAGGTCGTACGCGAGCCCGGCGGCACCCACCGCCGCGATGCCACGGCGCACCTCGGGACGCGACAGCCAGCCGGGATCCGGCTCATCCTGCACCTGGTGCCGGATGCCGACCAGCAGCTCGCCACCGGTACCGGCGCGCAGCGCGGCGATCCGGTCGGCGACATCGGGCGCGGTCAGGTCCACCCAGCCGACCACACCGGCGACCAGTCCTCCGCTGCCCGCCGCGGTGGCGAGCAGCTCCACCGTCTCGCCCTGCTCCCCCACCGCCTGTACCAGCACCGTGCGCTGCACCCGACCGCCCACCGCGGCGCGCAGATCGTCCACTGTGTACGGTCGGCGCAACGGGGCCAGCTCGTCGCCGGCCATCCACGGGTACGCCCGCGTCCACAGATGGTGATGTGCGTCAATCACCATGCGCGCCCCGGGAGGGAACGCCCGGGCCAGGATGGCCATCGTGGCCTCCGGGAACCGGGGCGTCCGGGCGCAGCAGCCGCTGCGCGACCAGCTCCCGCCACAGGTCGGCCGGCGGCGCGGGACACGCCAGCAGCTGCGCATCGTGCGCCATCTGCTCCGGCGTCGCGGCGCCCACCAGCACGCTGGCGACCACGGGATGGGCTGCGGCGAAGGCGAGCGCCGCCTGCGGCAGGGTGGCGCCGTACCGCCGGCACAGCGCCGCGATGCGCCGGGCCCGCTGCAACAGCGGAGCGGGTACCGGGCTGTATTCGTACCGGGCGGACGCGTCCGGCGAGTCGACCGCGAGCAGTCCACTGTTGAACACACCGGCGTTGAGAACCGAGACTCCCCACCGCTGGCACGCGGGCAGCAGGTCGTCCAGGGCCGGCTGCTCCAGCAGCGTGTACCGGCCGGCGAGTAACACCACATCGATGTCGGTCTCGGTCACGAACCGGGTCAGCACCTGGCGTTGCTTCGACCCGACCCCGATCGCGTCCACCACACCCTGTGCCCGCAGTTCGTGCAGGGCCGGGTACGCCTGGTCCAGCGCGGCGCGCGGGTCGGGGCTCTCCTCCGGGTCGTGGATGAGCACGATCTCCACCCGGTCCAGCCCGAGCCGGGCAAGGCTGCCGGCGAGGCTGCGCCGCACCCCGTCGGCGGTGAAGTCCCACACCCGGCGCAGGGTCGCCGGTACGTCGAAGCCGTCATCCCGCTGGCCGGCGCCGGCCGGGTTGTCGACCAGTACCCGACCCACCTTTGTGGACAACACGTACTCGTGCCGCGGCCGGCCGCGCAACGCCTGGCCCAGCCGACGCTCGGCCAGGCCCAGACCGTAGTGCGGCGCGGTGTCGAAGTACCGGACGCCCGCCGCCCAGGCAGCATCCACAGTGGACGTCGCATCCCGATCGCTGATCGCCTGGTAGAGATTGCCGATCGGGGCGGTACCCAGACCGAGCGGGGTCAACGGGACGTTCACGACGGATCCTGAGGTGGTTGCCGCAGCCGCAGGCCGTGCATGCCGCCATCGACGGCGAGCACCGTCCCTGTCGTCGCGCCCGCCAACGGGCTGGCGAGGTATGCGATCGCGGCGGCGACCTCGTCCGCGCTCACCAGCCGGCCGTTGGGCTGGCGCGCGGCCAGCGCGCGCAGTTCGGC
>JAFMQQ010000185.1 GCA_017354595.1 Micromonosporaceae bacterium | reverse complement strand
TCGTGCCGGCCACGATGAAGCTCCGCCCGGCGGTGTACAGGTCGGGCGGCTCGTACACGGTCGCGGCGCCGGTACGCCGGCCGGTGTACCTCGCCTCTCCCTCGGGCGCCCTGGCCCGCCAGGCGACCCGGCCATGTACCGCGTCGAGCGCGACGAGCTGGCGGTCGGACCACTCCGAGACCACCGTCGTACCGATGGCGGCGACCCCGACCAGCTGTGCCGGCCAGCGCCGGAAGGACCAGTAGGGTGACTCCGCGGAGCGCGCGTCCAGCGGCTCGTCCGCCCAGACCCGGTCCGCCTTGCCGTACACCCGCAGCCGGCCGTCGACCACCAACGGCGCCGCCAGCAGCATGCCGTACAGCCCGGGCGTCGCCCGCGCCGGTGCCGGGTACGCGGACCGGGCGGGATCGAGCGTCTCGTTCGGGGCGAAGACCCGGTAGCCGATGAGGCCGGTCGCGAGTGCCAGTACGACCGCGACGACTCCGCGCAGCACGGTAGGCACCCTACCGCCCCGCCACTCAGCCAAGTCCCTGGCCTGGGATGTAGGAGTATGCCGGAGCCGGTGACCAGGTCGGCGACGGGCTCACCGCAGCGGGCGCGGTACCCGGGGTGGTGCTACCTGGCCCCACCGCCGGCACCGCGGGACCGGCACCCGCCGGCTCCTGCCGGCCACTGAGCCAGAACGCGACCAACCCGGCAACGACGACGAACAACAGAGCCGCCGCTGCGATCGGCAGCCGCCGGAGGCGACGGCGGGGACGAGCCGGCGGGCGTGACGGTTGCCGGCCGCCGGGTCGTGCTCCGGCCCCCTCAGCTCCCGGCCCGACCCCACCCGCTTGAGGCCCGACCCCACCCGCTTGAGGCCCGACTCCGCCAGCGGGCACTTCGATCCGGGCAGCCTCGTCGGTGCCTCCACCCGCCGCAGCCGCCGCGATCTGCTCGGCACCCGGCACGGTGGCTACGGCAGCCGCCGCCCCAGCGCCCGCGTCAATCTCCTCGGCAGCAGGCTGGGGACGCACGTCCGCCGGCGGCTCCGTATCCGCCGCCCCAGCGCTCGCCTCAATCTCCCTGCCGGCCGCGACCTGCTCGCCGGCGATCGCGACCGCGGGTCCCGCCGCCCCGAGCCGGGCCACCCGCCCCGCCCGGGTGCGGGCGTCCTCCGTGCGCAGCCGGTGCAGCAGCAACTCCTCGGCGGCCAGCGCCGCGGCGATCGCGCCACCCTCGGTCGTTTCGCCAGCTCTGCCGGTACCGCCGCCGGAGCCGTCTTCACCGTCGGACCCGGGCTCATCGAGCGGGGGCCAGGCGAGCGCCGCCTCGGCCCGCAACGCCTCGATACGCAGCTCGGCCGCGCGCAACGCGAGCCACAGCCGGCCACGCGTCGCCCAGTCCGAACCGAACTCGGCTACCGCCACCTCATCCAGGCTGGCCAGCAGCGCGACCGCGTCGACCTCCTCGGCCAGCCCGGCACGCACCAGACCGCGTAGTGCTTGCGGCGCCGCGGCCAGCAGTACCTTCTCCGTCGGGTACACCACGTCCGCCGCGAGGCAGCTGACGAAGACCGCGACCGCGGCACGGATGTCGCCGGTGGCGGTGGCATCCTGCCCGCCAGCCACGGCAGCCGGAGTCGGGTCGCCCGATACGACGCCGAAATCGATGAGCTTGATCTCGCCCTCGGCGTCGATGAGCACCACATCCGGCCCGTATCCCCGGTGCACCACACCGGCGGCATGCGCCGCGGCGAGCCCGCACAGCGAGCCGCGCAGCAGGTGGAGCGCGCTCTCCGGGGTGGCCACACCCTGGTCGGCGAGCAGCGCACGCAAGGAGACGGCACGTACCGGCTCGAGCACCGCGGCGCGGACGGGCTCCTGCCAGACCAGCTCGCGTATCCGTACCAGATATGGGCTGTCCAGAGTGGACAGAAGCCGCATCTCCCCGGCGGCGCCGGCCGGCAGGTCGTCGGGGAAGTAGCGCACCATCACCCGCTCGCCGGTGGCATCGTGCTTCGCGAGCACGGTGCGCCCGGGCAGCGCGTAGTCCAGCGGGTGCAACTCGGTGTATCCGCTGAGCCTGCCCGTCATCGCGAGATCCTCTCCCCTCACCGGGGCCGCCTCGGGGTGGCGGCCCGCTCGATGGTAGGTATCAACCCGGGCGTGCCCGTCTCGGGCTGTCGGTCACTCTTGCCCGGCCATGCGGTCGTCTGGTCGATACCGCCGCTGAGGCTACGGCACCCGTGCGACAGGATCCGGGCGCTCGTACACCAGCGCCACCGCGACCGCCGCCAGACCCTCGCCACGGCCGGTGAGCCCGAGCCCGTCGGTCGTGGTGCCGGATACCGTCACCGGCGCGCCGACCGCCGCCGAGAGCAGGTACTCCGCCTCCTTGCGCCGCGGGCCGATCTTCGGTCGCTCGCCGATGACCTGGATAGCGACATTGCCGATCTCGAAGCCAGCGGCGCGTACCCGACCAGCGGTCTCGGACAGGATCCGGACGCCGGAGGCACCGGCCCATTCGGGCCGCCCGGTGCCGTAGTTGGAGCCCAGATCGCCCAGGCCGGCAGCTGAGAGCAGCGCGTCGCACGCCGCGTGCGAGGCGACATCGCCGTCCGAGTGGCCGACCAGCCCTGGCACGCCCGGCCATTCCAGCCCGGCCAACCAACACACCCTGCCCTCCTGCAGCGCGTGCACGTCGGTACCGAGGCCGACCCGGGTCGTGGTCACGCGGAGAGGGTACCGGCGCGCAGCAGCGCCTCGGCGACGACCAGGTCGATCGGGTGGGTCACCTTCAGAGCCCGCACGTCCCCCGGCACGCAGTGCACCGGGTGGCCGATCTTCTCCACCAGCCCCGCGTCGTCGGTATGGTCAGCCCTTCTGCCGAGATCGTCGATCGCGGCCCGGTGCGCCTCGGCGAGCAGCTCGCGGCGGAATCCCTGCGGCGTCTGTACCGCGCGCAGGACGCTCCGGTCGACAGTTCCCATAACCAGATCGGCCGCCCCCACCTGCTTGATGGTGTCCACCACCGGCAGCACCGGGATGACCGCCCCGTGCCCGGCCCGCACCGCGGCGACGACCCGGTCGACCAGCGCCGGCGGGGCCAGCGCGCGGGCAGCGTCGTGCACCAGCACGATGTCGAACCGCTCCGGTACCGAGGCGAGCGCGACGGATACCGACGCCTGGCGCGACACGCCACCAGCGACCACGGTCACCGGTGCGACCGCTGCGAGCAGCGCCGTCACCGCGGGTACCTGGGCCGGTGGCGCCGCCACCACGATCATCCCGACACACGGCGCGAGACAGACCTGGCGTACCGCATGCACCAGCAGTGGCTCACCGGCGAGTTCGCGCAACGCCTTCGGTGGCCCAGGCCCGAGCCGTTCTCCGGTACCGGCGGCAGGAATGAGGATCGCGACGTCACCGCGCAGAGTCGTGTGCGCCGTCACGTCGCGATCCTACAGCCGCCCTCGCCATGGCTCCTGCCGACGGGGGATGGAGCCCAAGCCAGCCTCAACTGGTCCGGTTTCGTTCCGGGCTAGGCCTCAGTGAGCACCTTGTCGAGGAGCGTCTCCGCCTCGTCCTTGGTGCTCTTCTCGGCGAGCGCCACTTCGCCGACGAGAATATCCCGGGCCTTGGCGAGCATCCGCTTCTCGCCCGCGGACAGACCACGTTCGCGCTCGCGACGCCAGAGGTCACGAACCACCTCTGCCACCTTGAGCGGGTTGCCGGAGGCCAACTTCTCGAGGTTCGCCTTGTAGCGCCGTGACCAGTTGGTCGGCTCCTCGGTGTGCGGAGCGCGGAGGACGTCGAAGACCTTGGTCAAGCCTTCCTCGCCAACCACCTCCCGCACGCCGACGATCTCGGCGTTCTCAGCGGGTACACGGACAGTCAGGTCACCCTGTGCAACCCTGAGAACGAGGTACTGTTTCTCCTCGCCTCTGATGACCCGAGTCTCGATTGCCTCGATGAGTGCGGCCCCGTGGTGGGGGTAGACAACGGTTTCGCCGACACTGAAAACCATAGGTTCGAAACCCCTTTCGCTGTGTCCAGGGTAACACGGCAGGCCCCTCCGGCGTACCCCTGGGGGCCGCATTAGTGCTGCTCAGACCCGCTGTGAGCCGCGTTTCTCCACCTTGACAGACAGCCTTTGACATGCATCGTGACGCAGAGTCGTGGGCAGGTAACCAGGTAGATCGCGTATCTGTTTTGTCGGAAAGATACTACAGGTAACTATGTTCACCTTCCGGTACTGATTCGGGGCGCTTGCTCTGGCGCATGCCCGCCTCATGCGGGAGAGTGAAAGTCGCACGGCCGAGGAGACATGCATGGGCACGCTGCGGGGCGACAACGGCGGTGAACGGCCGCCAAACGGTGACGGACTGCCGAACCTTCCTCCAGAGTGGGGACATGTCGTCATCCCCGACGACGCGTCGGAGCTGGCGAGCGAGGCGGCCCTTGTTCGCAAGCAGTTGCGCCGGCATGCCCGGCGCGACCGCTGGCGACGCCGGTTCGGCCTGCGCCGGCGTCAACAAGCACCGGGCGAACGCCAGCACGCCCTTGGCCTGCCGTTGCTGATCATGGCGATCGCCATCATCGCCACCCTGACCAGCCTCTTCGCCATCGCCTGGCCGAGCAAGCCACGCCAGTCGGCGAACACACCAGCCGCCCGGCCGCCGGCACAGGCAGCCGCCTCGGAGCCGGTGGTGGCGGACGTCACGCTGACCGATCCGGCCGGCACCCCGCTGCACCTGCGTGACCTGCTGCCAGCCGTCGTACTGCTGGTCAACGGCTGCGCCTGCGCCGACCTGGTCGCCGGGACCTCCCAGGTGGTGGGGCACGGAGTCACCGTGCTCGCCGTCGCCCGCCTCGCGCTCGGGCTGCCCAGCATCGCGCCGGGCGGACAGGTACGCGCCGCGGTCGACCACGATGACACGCTCAGCACGACCTTCGGCGGCCCGGACACCGGGGTGACCGCCGTACTGATCAAGGGCACCGGCGCGGTGGTACGCATCATCCACAAGGTACGCACTGTGGACGATTTCAGGCCGTACCTGAACCTGGTCGGCTAGGGCGGCGACCGGCGTCCCGCCACGCCCGCCGTCAACCGAGGGCCAACAGCGTCGCGTAGATCGTCAGCCCGGGACCGAAGGCGAGCGCCACCACATGCCGCGGCCCATCCGGCGCTAGCGCATCGAGAATCGTGAGTACCGTCGGCGAGGAGCAGTTGCCGTGCCCGGCGAGCACCGCGCGGGACTGGCTCACCGCTTCGTCCGGCAGCCCGAGCCTGGCCTGCACCACGTCGATGATGCGCGGGCCGCCGGGATGCACCGCCCAACCGTCCACATCGGAGACCGCCAGCCCGTTGCGGGCGAGCAGGCCCTGTACCAGGTCGGCGATGTGCTTGTCCAGCACGTCCGGCACCCGGCTGGACAGGCCCATCCGGAAACCTTGGTCGGTCACCTCCCAGGTCATGTACCCGGCGCTCGCGGCGTCGGTCACCGAGGCGACCTCGACCAGGCGGTACCCCGGGCCAGCCGGCCGTACCACCGCCGCGGCCGCGGCATCGGAGAAGAGCGAGTGCGCGACGATCTGCTCCGCGTCCACTGTGGACGGCTGGAGGTGCAGGCTGGTCAGTTCCAGGCAGAGCAGCACCGCCGGCCGGCCACGGGAGCGGGTGAAGTCCGCCGCCATGCCGAGTCCGGGCAGGGCCGCATAGCAGCCCATGTGGCCGATGAACAACCGTTGCGTCTCCGGCGCCATGCCCAGGTCGCGGGCGAGCAGGATGTCCAGCCCCGGCGTGACGTACCCGGTACAGGAGCAGACCGCGAACATCCCGACATCCGACGGCTGCAGCTGCGCGGCGGCGAGCGCCTCGCCGACGGCCGCCTTACCCAGCGGTAGCGCCTCGGTGAGGTACCGCCGCATCCGCCTGGCTGTGGACCAGCCGGAGACATCCTCGATCAGCGGGCTGACCGCGGCGTGCCGGCGGCGTACCCCCGCGTTGCGGAAGATCCGGGCGCCGAGCGCACGCTGCACGCCGCCGTAGTGCCGGACGAAGAAACCGTCCCAGAGGTCGGCCTGGCTGACCGCCGGCGGGAAGGCAGTACCCAGCCCGGCCAGCACGGCCTCGGCTACCACGTGTCCCCGACCCTCACCAGCGGGGCGCCGCGCCATCGGCGTCCGGGTCGCCGCCGAGCGCCGCGATACCGAGCCAGTCGGCGCAGACATCGGAGGTGGCCGGCTGCAGCGAGCCACACCGGGCATCGCGGTACAGCCGTTCCAACGGGTTGCCGCGGCGGGTGGCGGAGGTACCCGCCGCCTCCAGCATCGAGGCCGCCACCTGGCTGGCGGTCGTACCGGCGAGCAGCTTGGCCCGCCATACCCAGCGGTTGGTCTCGGGCTCGCCCGGGGCCTCGTCCACCCGGCGCGCCGCCTCGGCCACCGCGAGCC
>JAFMQQ010000795.1 GCA_017354595.1 Micromonosporaceae bacterium | reverse complement strand
GCCACCACCTCCCGGCGCGGCTGTGGCTGGCCGGCCCGGCGCGCCTCGGCGCGCTCACCGCTGCCGAAGACGTCCTCGATCGAGATCTGCAGGGCGGCGGTGATCGCGTACAGCGTGCTCACCGACGGGCTGCTCTTGCCGGTCTCGATCTGCGAGATCAGGCTGGCCGAGACGTCCACCGCGCGGGCCAGCCCGCGCACCGTCAACCCGCGTTCGAGCCGCGCCTCACGCAGCCGCTCGCCGATGGGGGGAAACGCGGGTTGGGTCACGCCGTGGACACCCTTCCTGCCGGCCCTGACACTCGTCTGAACAGCCGTTCAGCTGGTAACCAATACTGAACAGGTCAACACTGTAGCAGAGGGGTATCTGTTCATGACCGCGGACGGGCGCGGGTAGCGCGAGCCGGACCCGTCACCACTGTCTACTGTGGATCCCCGCGGCTCAGGCGCGGGGCAGGCTCGGCTCGGACCCGATGCCGGCCGGCCGCACCAACTCCAGCGCCGGGTTGAACTCCGGCGCGGGTACCGGAAGCCGGTGCCGCCACAACCACGCCACGTCGCGACCGAAGGACTCCGCCAGCATCGCCAGCGCCGCCACGATCGCGACCGTGGCGGCCAAGCGGGGCAACAGATCCGAGGCTGCCGCGGCGAGTACCACGCCCTGGGTCGCGGCGACCACCTTGCGCCAGTACCGCGGCGGCAGGCCGCCCCGCATCCATGGCAGCGGCCAGGCCGCCGCGACGAAGGCGTACCGCATCGCGCCGATCGCCAGTACCCAGGCGCCGAAGCGCGGCACATCGTAGACGCTGAGCACCAGGATCAGGAACGCGTCGACCTCCATGTCGAAGCGGGCGCCAAGGGTCGAGCAGGTACCGGTGCGGCGGGCCACCTGACCGTCCACTCCGTCCAGTACCAGCGCCACCGCGGCGAGTGCCACCATCGGTGCGACCGGGACCGGCCGGACGAACGACTGGGCGACCAGCGCGGTGACGCCGCCGGTGAGGATCGCCCGGGCCAGCGTCACCCAGTCCGCCGGTCCCAACCGGACCCGGCCCGCCCGGCGCAGCCCGTGACCGAGCAGTACGCAGACCGTCAGACCGTAGCCGGTGCCCGCCAGCCAGCCGGCGGCGCCCAGATCCACCCGGATGCCCAGGGCGGCGAGCAGCGCGACCTGCAGGATGAGTCCGGTGAGCGGACCGCGTCGAACCGTGGCCACCGCATCCTCCGTAATAGTGGGCGACACCGGAAGCACACGCGGACCCGGCCGGTTCGGTTCGGTACTCGTGGGGAAGAGTTGCCTGACATGACCGTGGACGCCCGCGCCTACTGGCTGCGTTCGCCTGGACACGGCGAGATCCGGCCGGTGCCGGTACCGCCACCCGGCCCGGATGAGGTGTCGGTACGCACCCTTTACACCGCGGTGAGCCGGGGCACCGAGACGCTCGTCTTCGCCGGCCGGGTACCGGCCAGCCAGTACGCCGCGATGCGGGCGCCGTTCCAGGAGGGCGACTTCCCGGCCCCGGTCAAGTACGGGTACCTCAACGTCGGCGTGGTCGAGCAGGGCCCGGAGGCGTTGCGCGGCCGTACCGTCTTCTGCCTGTACCCGCACCAGACCCGTTACGTGGTACCGGCCGCGGCGGTGGTGCAGGTACCCGATGCAGTCCCGCCGGCGCGCGCGGTGCTGGCCGGCACTGTAGAGACCGCGGTCAATGCACTCTGGGACGCCACACCGCTTGTCGGCGACCGGATCACGGTGCTGGGCGCCGGGATGGTCGGCTGCTGCGTGGCGCGGCTGGCCGCCGGGCTGCCCGGCGCGGAGGTGGAACTGGTCGACATCGAGCCGGCCCGGGCTGGTGTCGCCGAGGCGCTGGGCGTCGCCTTCGCCACCCCGCAGCGGGCCGCGACCGGTCGCGATCTGGTGCTGCACGCCACCGCCAGCTCCGCCGGGCTCCAGCGTGCGCTGGAACTGCTCGCCCCCGAGGGTACGGTGATCGAGCTCAGCTGGTACGGCGACCGCGAGGTGACGCTGTCGCTGGGCGGGTCGTTCCACTCTGGACGGTTGGCGATCCGGGGCAGCCAGGTGGGTACCGTGTCACCGGCGCAGCGGGGCCGGCGTAGCCATGCCGACCGGCTCGCCCTGGCACTGCGGCTGCTGCGCGACCCCGCCTTCGACGCGTTGCTCTCCGGCGAGTCCCACTTCGCCGATCTGCCGCAGGTGCTCAA
>JAFMQQ010000794.1 GCA_017354595.1 Micromonosporaceae bacterium | reverse complement strand
CAGCGGAGGCTAGTACCGGTAGTGGTCCGGCTTGTAGGGTCCTTCGACCGGTACGCCCAGGTACGCAGCCTGTTCTTTGGACAACTCGCTCAGGTGTACGCCCAGCGCGGCCAGGTGCAGCCGGGCCACCATCTCGTCCAGGTGCTTGGGCAGCGTGTAGACGCCGACCGGGTACTGCTCGGTCTTGGTGAACAGCTCGATCTGGGCGATCACCTGGTTGCTGAAGGAGTTGGACATGACGAAGCTCGGGTGGCCGGTGGCGTTGCCCAGGTTCAACAGCCGCCCCTCGGAGAGCACGATGATCGCGTGCCCATCCGCGCCGGGTCGCCCTTCCCCGGCGGGGCCGGGGAACCACCACTCGTCGACCTGCGGCTTGATGTTGACCTTGCGGATGCCGGGCAGCTTCGCCAGGCCGGCCATGTCGATCTCGTTGTCGAAGTGGCCGATGTTCCCGACGATCGCCTGGTGCTTCATCCGTGACATCTGCTCGGCGGTCAGCACATTCTTGCAGCCGGTGGCGGTGATGAAGATGTCGGCGGACTCCACCACATCGTCCACAGTGGCCACCTGGTAGCCCTCCATCGCCGCCTGCAGCGCGCAGATCGGGTCGATCTCGGTCACCACCACCCGGGCACCCTGGCCGCGCAGCGACTCGGCGCAGCCCTTGCCCACATCCCCGTACCCGCAGACCACGGCCACCTTGCCACCGATGAGCACATCGGTGGCCCGGTTGATACCGTCCACAAGGGAGTGCCGGCAACCGTACTTGTTGTCGAACTTGGACTTGGTCACCGAGTCGTTGACGTTGATGGCCGGGAAGAGCAGGGTGTTCTGCTGGCGCATCTCGTACAGCCGGTGCACCCCGGTGGTGGTCTCCTCGGTGACTCCCTTGATACCGGCGGCCACCCGGGTCCAGCGCTGCGGGTCGGCCGCGAGCGACCGGCGCAGCACGTCCAGGATCACCTGGTACTCCTCGCTGTCCTCCTCGGTCGCCGCGGGTACCGCACCGGCCGCCTCGAACTGGGCGCCCTTGTGCACCAGCAGGGTGGCATCCCCGCCGTCGTCCAGGATCAGGTTCGGACCGGCGCCGTCCGGCCAGAGCAGCACCTGCTCGGTGCACCACCAGTACTCGGGCAGCGACTCGCCCTTCCACGCGTACACCGGGACCCCGGCCGGTGCGTCCACCGTCCCTTGTGGACCGACTACCGCCGCGGCGGCGGCGTGGTCCTGGGTGGAGAAGATGTTGCAGCTGGCCCAGCGGACCTGGGCACCGAGGGCGACAAGCGTCTCGATCAGCACCGCGGTCTGCACGGTCATGTGCAGCGAACCGGTGATCCGGGCGCCGCGCAGCGGCTTGGCCACCGCGTACTGCTCGCGCAGCGCCATCAGGCCGGGCATCTCGTGCTCGGCGAGTTGGATCTCCTTGCGCCCGAAGGCGGCCAGCGAGAGATCGGCGACCTTGAAGTCGCCACCGGCAACGGTCTGCGGTCGCGGATTGCCCTCGGCGCCGGCGCGCGGAGGCAGCGTACTGGTCATGAAAACCCCTGTGGTCCGGGACAGAACGAAGTCTCCCCAGACTAGCGAGGCGGCTGGAGCGTGACGCGCGGGGCGGTGGTGCGGGCACCTCCACCCGACAGACCACCGCCCCGTGCTTCCCCCCGGTTTGGTTCCCCCGCGCGTAGCTGAGGCTTGCGCCGTATCAACGCTACGTAGTCTCAGCCTTACTGTCCGAGGCGATCTTGTCAAGCGGATCCAGCGGATCAGGGAGATCCCGGGCTCCTTCACCCCTCAGGCGGGGCGGACTCGCCAGGATCGGCTCGCGTGGAGGCGAGGTACACCTCGCCGTGGCCGGCTACGGTCACCGGGCCGGCGCCGGCCGGGCCGAAGGCGGCCTGCCCCTTGGCCAGCTCCACCTCACCCGCCCCGTCGCGGACCGATACCGAGCCGGCCAGGCAGAGCGCGATCCGGGGCCCGGCCGGCGGCACGGAGACAGGGTCACCCTCCGGGCAGACCCGGTACAGCGCGAAGTCCGGTACCGGCACCGGCCAGGTCTGCACCCCCGCCCGCACCGGCACCGGGCGTACCACCGGGTCATCCAGCGCCTCGAAGCGCAACACCCGCAACAGCTCGGGTACGTCCACCGGCTTGGCCGTCAGCCCACCGCGCAGCACGTTGTCGCTGGCCGCCATGATCTCGATACCCGTGCCGCGCAGGTACATGTGC
>JAFMQQ010000793.1 GCA_017354595.1 Micromonosporaceae bacterium | reverse complement strand
GGCGGACCTTGCGGCGGCGGGCCCTGGTAGGGCGGAGCCTGCGGCGGCCACGAAGGCGCCGGCGGACCTTGCGGCGGCGGGCCCTGGTAGGGCGGAGCCTGCGGCGGGCCGGCGGATGGCTGTCCCGGGTAGGGCGGTCCCGCATATGGCGGTCGCTGCGCCGGCTGGTTCTGCCTGGTGGCTCTGACGATAAGGATCACTGCGATGACGACGATGGCCACCACCATGAGGCACAGCAGGAGAGTCAACGGCGTCAGTAGATGCATGGCGGACACCGTACGCGAAATCCCGCACCGCCGCGGGCCGCGCGGCGGGCCGGGCTACTCGCCCTGCGGTGGTTCGCCGGGCGGCGGACCTTGGCGCCTGCGCCTGGAGATCATCAGGGCCGCGACGGCGACCACGGCGGTGACCCCGAGGCAATCGCAGAGCAGCAGGAGGACACGCGACGGTCCGACGAAGCTCATGCGGGAGACGCTACGCGAAGCGGGCGGCCGCAGCTGCCGGTCCGGCGGGGCCACGCGGGATACATGGTTGCGGATAGCATGTCTGGCCGTGACGACCGTGGTGGTCAAACGCCGACCGCGCCGCCCCGCCCCCGCCGTCCCCTCGGGCGACCTGCCCGTCCCGCCGCCGCCCGAGATACCGCAGCTGACCGCGGCGCGCTGGGGCATGTTGCTCACCATGCTGCCGATGCTCGCCGGTACCGTCGCCACCGCCATGCTCTTCGCCGGCCGCGCCGGTGGCACCTACTCGTACGTCGTCGGCGCGGTCTTCGGTGTCTCCTCCCTGGGCATGCTCGCCACCAGCTTCGGTACCGGCGGCAGCGCACCGAAGAAGGCGGAGCTGATGGCCGCCCGGCGGGAGTACCTGCGCCAGCTCGCCGGCCTGCGCCGGCTGGTGCGGGAGACCGCCGACGCACAGCGGGAGGCATTGCACTACCGGCACCCGGCGCCCGGGCACCTGTGGTCTACTGTGGACAGTCACCGGCTGTGGGAGCGACGGCCGGGTGACGCAGACTTCGGTGTGGTACGCGTGGGGGTGGGCCCGCAGACCCTGGCCACCCGGTTGGTGCCACCGGTCACCCGGCCGCCGGACGAACTGGAGCCGACGACCGCCGGCGCGCTGCGCAGCTTCCTGGACGCCTACTCGGTGCTGGAGGACCTGCCGGTCGCGGTTTCACTGCGCGGCTTCGCCCGGGTCTTCGTACGCCCGCTGCCCGGTCCTGCCGCGGCCTCGGCGGCGGGAGGTACCCCGGCCGGTACCGGCGGCGACGGCCATGCCGGCGAGGAGGCGGCGCGCGGGCTGGTGCGCGCGATGCTGGCCCAGCTGTCGGTCTTCCACGCACCGGGCGACCTGGTCATCGCGGTGTGTACCGCACCGGAGCGGCGGCCGTACTGGGACTATCTCAAGTGGACACCGCACGCGCTGCACCCCGACCGGTCGGACGCGGCCGGCCCGGTGCGGCTGGTTGCCACCTCCGCGGTCGAGCTGGAGTCGATGCTGGAGGAGATACTCGCCGACCGTCCCCGGTTCGACCCCGCTGGCGGTCCGCCCGGCGGCGGCCCGGAGGGGCCGCATGTGGTGGTGGTACTCGACCACGCCGACCTGGCCGGCAGCAAGCACCTGGCGACCGAGGGCGGCATCCATGCAGTGACACTCATCGACCTCGCCGGTACCCCGCCCCGCACTCCGGAACGCGCCACCATCGCGCTGATGGTGGCGCCCGACGGTACCCTGCACAGTCTGTCCACACAGGAGGATGGCGTGGTCGGCACCGCCGACCGGCTGGAGCCGGCCGCGGCCGAGGGTCTGGCCCGGCAGCTGTGCCCGCTGCGGCTGGCCAGCACCGGAGCGGGTACCGACACCGACCCGCAGGCGCAGACCGGCCTGGCCGACCTGCTCGGCCTCGACCTGGCCAGCGCCGGCAGCCATGGCTGGGCGCCGCGCGCCGACCGTGACCTGCTGCGGGTACCGATCGGCGTGGGCCTGGACGGGCACCCGGTCGAGCTGGACCTCAAGGAGTCGGCGCAGGGCGGGATGGGTCCACACGGCCTGCTCATCGGCGCCACCGGATCCGGCAAGTCCGAGCTGATGCGCACGCTGGCGCTCGCGCTGGCCGCCACGCACGACTCGGAGAGCCTGAACATCGTCTTCATCGACTTCAAGGGCGGCGCCACCTTCGATCCGTTCGAGCGGCTGCCGCACACCGCCGCCGTGGTCACCA
>JAFMQQ010000792.1 GCA_017354595.1 Micromonosporaceae bacterium | reverse complement strand
GCAGCGGCTGGCCCGCGACGGCATCACCGCACCGGCGGTCACCGTGACCAGCGGTGCGCTGGACGGGATCGACCGGTTGTTCGCCACCCACCTGCGCCCCGGCGACCGGGTCGGGGTGGAGGACCCCGGCTGGCTGAACATGCTGGATCTCGTTGCGGCACAAGGACTTCGGCCGGTACCGCTACCGGTCGACGGCGATGGCCCGCGGCCCGACGGTTTCGCCGCGGCCCTGCACGCCGGAGTGGCGGCCGTGGTGGTCACCACCCGCGCCCAGAATCCCACCGGTGCGGCACTGTCCCGTGCCCGTGCCGCGGTGCTACGCAAGCAGATCCGGGGGTACCCGGAGCTGCTCGTGGTGGAGGATGACCACGCCGCCGAGCTGGCGACCGTGACACTGCACCCGCTGGCCGGCGCCGGTCCACATTGGGCATTCATGCGCTCGGTCGCCAAGCCCTACGGGCCGGACCTACGCCTGGCCGTGCTCGCCGGTGACGAGGCGACCGTGGCCCGGGTACAGGGCCGGATGCAGGTCGGCGCCGGCTGGGTCAGCACCGTGCTGCAGCGGCTGGTGCTGGGGATGTGGGACGACGAGCGGGTCGGCGCCCAGATCGCCCGGGCCCGGGGCAGCTACCAGTCGCGCCGCACGGCGCTGCTGGAGGCGCTCGCCGCCCGCGGCGTGGAGGCGCAGGGACGCACCGGCATCAACATCTGGGTACCGGTGCAGGACGAGACGGCGGCGGTGACCCGGCTGCGCGCCGCCGGGTACGCGGTCGCGCCCGGCTCGCTGTACCGGCAGGCGTCCCCGCCGGGGATCCGGGTCACCATCGCGCCGCTGTCCCGGCCGCAGGTCGGGCCGCTGGCCGAGGCGATCGCGCGCGCGGTCAGCGAGACCGCTGCCGGCGGCATGTCCGCCTGACCCGACCGCCTCCGCCGTTGCCCAGCCGCCGGCGTACCCGGGTCAGAGCGCGTCCAGGCCGAGCTCGCCGGTCCGGATCCGGACCAGATAGTCCACCCGGGTCGCCCAGACCAGCACGTCGGAGACGGCGACCGGTTCCACCGCGCGGGAGATCACCCGTACCAGGTCGGGCGTGTCCACGTCCGGCGCCAGGATCTCCAGCCGCACCCACGGTACGAAGCTCTTGCTCCACCGGTTGCCCCGGTAGATCTCGACAACCGCACCCGGTCTGGCCGGTGCGAAGGTGTGCGAGACGGTCAGCCCCCGTACGCCGAACAGCGCCAGGGTCTCGGTCAGCCGGTCCACTCTGGACGGTGGTACGACGGCGGTGATGAGCATCATCATGCGCCCGCTGGCCGGGTGGGTGGTGCTGGCACAAGCATCGCCCGTACCCCCTTGTCGCCGACCGTCCAGAGTGGACTAGCGTGTTCATTCGCTGGCGGTGGCTTGCGCCGGTGCGGCTGCGCTGCCGCTCTTGGCCGGCGCCGGCACGCTGCTGCCGGCTCCCGCGCCGACCAGCTCGTCGCTCGGGTATACCTCCTCGTCGTGTACGCCGAGATCGCCGGTCTCCAGCACCTCGTCGGGCAGGCGCAGCTTCATGAACAGCCCGATGAACCGCAGGATCAGGAAGGTCCACAGGCCGTCCCAGAAGATGATGGTGCCGGCCGCGCCGAGCTGCAGCAGGATCAGCTTCGGGTTGCCGAAGAAGGCACCGGTGGTGGAGAAGCCGGCTGTCTTGCCGTCCGCGGACGGCAGGTACACCATCATGTGCGGGTTGGCGAGCAGGCCCACCAGCAGGCCGCCGGCCAGACCGGCGAAGCCGTGCGTGTGTACCACGCCGAGCGCGTCATCGACCTTCTTGAAGATCCACACCTTGGAGAGCTTGTTCCAGGTGAGCCACACGATGGTCGATGCGACCAGCCCGATGACGATGGCACCGAGACCGTCCACGTACCCGGCCGCCGGGGTGATCGCCACCAGACCAGCGATCATTCCGTTGATGGCGCCGAGGAAGGTCGGCTTGCGTTGCGGACCCGCGACGATGTCCCAGATGACCCAGGTCAGCAGCGCGACGGCGGTGGCCAGGTTGGTGTTGAGTACCGCGGCTGAGGCGTTCATGCCGCCGAAGTACATGTCGCCGCCGTTGAAGCCGTTCCAGCCCAACCACAGGATGCCGGCGCCGGCCGCGACCATCATCAGGTTGTTGGGCAAGGGTTTGGCGCGGTCCCGGGCCAGCCGCGGCCCGATCACCGCCGCCGCCACGAATCC
>JAFMQQ010000791.1 GCA_017354595.1 Micromonosporaceae bacterium | reverse complement strand
TGCCGGGCTGAGGCGGTAGAGTTTTCCACCGTGACGTCGAGCAGCCAGCCAGTATTCGTGATCGTGGGGGCGTCGCTGGCCGGCGCCAAGGCAGCCGAGGCGCTGCGCGAGGCGGGGTTCACCGGCCGCCTGGTGCTGGTGGGTGAGGAGATCGACCGGCCATACGAGCGCCCGCCGCTGTCCAAGGGATACCTGCTGGGCAAGGATGAGCGCGACAAGGCGCACGTACACGGGCCACACTGGTACGCCGAGCACGATGTGGAGCTGCTGCTCGGGGTGCGCGCCACCGACCTGGATGCGAAGTCGCACACCCTCACCCTGGACGGCTTCGAACCGCTGCGCTACGACAAGCTGCTGCTGACCACAGGTTCCCGGGTACGCCGGCTCGGCCTGGCCGGCGAGGAACTGCACGGCGTGCGGTACCTGCGGACACTGCCCGAGGCCGACGCGTTGCTGGATGACCTGCGCGCCACCGGTCCGGCCGGGCCGCTGCGGGTGGTCGTGGTCGGCGCCGGCTGGATCGGGCTGGAGACCGCGGCCGCGGCGCGCGAGCACGGCGCCGCCGTGACCGTGGTGGAGCTGGATGAGCTGCCGCTGCACCGGGTACTCGGTCGCGAGCTCGCCACGGTCTTCGCCGACCTGCACCGCGCGCACGGGGTCGAGTTCCACTTCTCGTCCACTGTAGACAGATTTGAGGGTACCGGCGGCCGGGTCGGCGGGGTGGTACTCAGTGACGGCACCCAGCTGCCGGCGGACCTGGCGGTTGTGGGCGTGGGCATCACGCCGGCGACGGAGCTGGCCGAGACGGCCGGCCTACGGGTGAGCAACGGCATCGTGACCGACGCCAGCCTGCGTACCTCCGACCCGGACATCTTCGCCGCCGGCGACGTGGCTAACTTTCACAGCCAGCTGGTCGGCAAGCCGGTCCGGGTGGAGCACTGGTCCAACGCGCTGAACGGCGGCCCGGCGGCGGCCCGGGCGATGCTCGGTGAGGATGTCGTCTACGACCGGGTGCCCTACTTCTTCACCGACCAGTACGACCTGGGCATGGAGTACGCGGGCTATGTCGAGCCGGGCGGGTACGACCGGGTGGTGTTCCGCGGCGACGTACCCGGTCGCGAGTTCATCGCCTTCTGGGTCAAGGACGGTCGGGTGCTGGCCGGCATGAACGTCAACGTCTGGGATGTGCAGGACGACATCCAGAAGCTGGTCCGGGCCGGGTACGCCGGCACCGCGGTGGACCTGGACCGGCTCGCCGATCCGGCGGTACCGCTGGCCGACCTGTCCAGCTGAGCCGGCCTGCTGGGTGCCCGGCTCGCCTGGCGACCCAGGTGGCTTGGCACACGGTCGCTTGTGGACGGTTTCGCTTGTGACGGTGTCGCTTGTGGACGGTCAGGCCCGGCGGGTCGGGTCGGCCGGCAGCGGTCGCAGCGCCGGCCAGCGGGCACGCATCCGGTCGGCCATCGCCCCGGTCAGGCGGGCGACCGCGGTCAGCCCCGGGTGGTCCCGGGCCATCGCGCTCACCACGCCGAGCCGGTGCAGTAGCCGCTGCCGCGCGGTGGCCGTACCCGGAGCCCCATCAACCCTCCCGGTCCGCCAGCGTCCACACGGTACAGTCGGCCCGATCGCATCTGCCCTCGGGAGCTTGCCAAGCATGGACAGTACGCTGGCTCAGAGTATCGCCGTCGCGACGCACACCACGATGTGGCTGGCGGAGTCGCGGGCTGCCGCCGCAGGCTCGCAGGTGGCGCCCGCGGAAGGCGGCGCGCCGCTGCGCATTCCCGAGCTTGTCGACGTGCTCGCCTTCGACTCGGTGGTAGGTGTCGAACCGTGGGCACAGCGACTCGCCGAGGACGGCGTGGACCGGGTATGGCTGGCCGTGCCGCGCCTGGGCATTGCGGAACGCTCCGACGGGCTACCCGCGCACATCGCCGGGGCGTTCCTGGGCGGAACGCCGGTCGGCCTGCTGACTACCGGCCGGGCCGGCAACCAGTTGTGGCACGGACAGCTCCAGTTCGGTGAGCGGGTGGTCGACCATGCGCAGGTCGTGGTCGCCCACTACCGGTCGGAGCCGGTGTCGGTCGGACCGGCCCGGTTATCGGCGGGTACGGTCGCCGCTGAGCTGGACCGGATCCTGGCCCGGGCCGCCGCGTTCGCCGAAGGCCAGCAACTGCTGGACTGGGCGCGGCGGTTCACCGATGCGCGTGGGCGCCTGGCCGACGGTGGC
>JAFMQQ010000790.1 GCA_017354595.1 Micromonosporaceae bacterium | reverse complement strand
GACCTGAAGTCGCGCGGGGTCGAGTTCGTACACCGCCCCCGCCCGGTCAGCCGGTACGACCAGCTGGAGCTGTGGTCGGCGGCGTTTCGCGACCCCGATGGGCACGGCATCGCGCTGACCAGGTGGGACGTACGCCAGCCCGGCTAGCGGCCGCCCGGCTAGATGCGGCCCAGCAGGCTGCGCCGCACCGACAGCACGTACGCCCACACGGCGCCGAAGAGGATCCCGAGTACCAGCAGCGCCAGGTGGAACACTCCGCACGCGGCGAGCGCCACCTGTAGACCGATCGCCGCGTACCAGGCCCAGCGGTGCCGCGCCATGCCGGCCAGCACCAGGCTCACCACCACCAGCACCAGTACCGTCGCCACCGCCAGCCCGGTGTGCCGGACACCCAACCTGGTCAGTGGTACCAACGCGAGCAGCAGCACCAGTGCCTCGATGACCAGAGCCGCCGCGCCGACCCCACGTACGGCGGCCGCCGGATCCCGCCCGGACGCCTCACCGCCCGGCGCCTCACCGCCCGGCGCCTCACCGCCCGGCGTCTCGCCACCCGAGGCACCGCCACCCGAGGCCCCGCCGGCCGGTGTCGACTCGCTCACCGGCGGAGCAGCCGGCGCGCGTCGGCCACGGTCACCACCGATCCGGTGATCAGCACACCCACCCCGCCCAGCGCCTCCATCTCCTCTTCGGCCAGCCCGACCGCGGTCGCGATCGCGTCCGGAAGCTGCGCCTCAACCCGTACCCGATCATCTCCGAAGACCTCGACCGCGGCGGCGGCGAGCTGTTCGACCGGCATCGCCCGGGGAGAGCTGTTACGGGTCACCACGAGCTGGTCCGCGACCGGCTCGAGCAGCTCCAGCTCGGTCGCGACGTCCTTGTCCGCCAACGCGCCGAGCACCACCACCAGCCGCCGGAAGTTGAACTCCTCGGTGAGCGCCTCGACAACCGCCTGCATACCGTGCGGGTTGTGCGCGGCGTCCAGCAGGATCGTCGGCGCGGTGCGTACCCGCTCCAGCCGACCCGGCGAGCTCGCCCCGGCCAGCCCGGCGCGTACCGTCTCCACCGACAGCGCGCCACGGTTCGCGCCGGCGCCGAGGAACGCCTCCACCGCCGCCAGCGCCAGGGCGGCGTTCTGCGCCTGGTGCGCACCGTGCAGCGGCAGGTACACCTCGTCGTAGACGCCGCCGAGCCCCTGCAGGGCAAGCTGCTGTCCGCCCACCGCCAGTTGCCGGTCGACCACGCCGAACTCCCGGCCCTCCCGGGCAACCGTCGCGCCGACCTCGACGCAGTGCCGCAGGATCGGCTCGGCCGCCTCCTCCGGCTGCACCGCGCAGATCAGTGTCGATCCACTGTGGACGATGCCGACCTTGGCCTGGGCGATGTCGCCGATCGTGTCGCCGAGCCACTCGGTGTGGTCGAGCCCGATCGGGGTGATCACGCAGGTGCCGGCGTGCAGCACATTGGTGGAGTCGTCGACGCCACCCAGGCCAACCTCGACCACGGCCACATCCACCGGCGCGTCGGCGAACGCGGCGAACGCCATCGCGGTGGTCATGTCGAAGTACGTCAACGGCTCGGCGAACTTCCGGTCCACCAGTTCGGCCAGCGGCGCCACTTCCTGGTACGCGGCGACGAAGTGCTCCTCGTCGACCGGTTCGCCTTCGATCGCGATCCGCTCGCGTACCGTCTCCAGGTGCGGGCTGGTGTACCGGCCGGTACGCAGCCCGTGCGCGCGCAGCAGCGAGTCCACCATCCGGGCGGTCGAGGTCTTCCCGTTCGTACCGGCGATGTGGATCGACGGGTACGCCCGGTGTGGGCTGCCCAGCAGGTCCAGCAGGGCCTCGATGCGGCCCAGCTCGAAGACCATCCGGGTGTACCCGCGCGCCGCCAGCTCCCGCTCCACGCGGGCGTACTCGGCCTGGATCTCGGTCATGCCTCGGGCAGTGCGTCAAGAGCCGACGCGATCCGGGCCAGCTCGGCCTCGGCCGCCGCATGGCGCTCCCGGATCTTGGCGACCACGTGCTCCGGGGCCTTGTCGAGGAAACTGGCGTTGCCGAGCTTGGCTTGGGCGCCGGCCAGCTCCTTCTCGGCCGCCGCGCGGTCCTTCGCCAGCCGGGCGCGCTCCGCCGCCACGTCGATCGCCCCCCGGGTATCCAGGTCGACGCCGACCCCGCCGGTGATCGCGAGCGTCGCGGTGGCTTGGAACTTGTTGTCCTCTGCGGCTTCCAGCC
>JAFMQQ010000789.1 GCA_017354595.1 Micromonosporaceae bacterium | reverse complement strand
GCGCCACACCGCCCCGCTGCGCCGGATCGTGGCTCGCCGAGCCGGGCGGCGAACCGGTCGCGCAGGCGGTAAGGCACAGGGCGGCAAGGCAGAGGGCGGCCAGCCAGACGGCCGCCGCCATGCCCGGCAACGGTGCCTGGCGTAGTGCCGGCTGCGGCGCATTCACGCGGATCAGGTTCGCAGTCGCCCGGCACCGCGTCAAGGCGGCGCCCCGGGCGGCTACCCGGGTATGAAGAGCCAGGCGCGGGTCGGCTTCTGCGACTGGTACCGGGAGTCGAGCCGCTTCGCCAGCACTCCGGGCAACCCCTGGTCCCTCGCCGTCTGCCTGGCCTGCCTGCCCGACCCGGCGAAGTACGGCGGAGTCTGCCAGTGCGGGCCAGCCAACTCGAGACCCTCCAGCAGTTCCCGGCGCCGCCGGTACGGGAGGTCCACTGTGGACTGTCCATCGAGCCACAGCACGTCGCTCAGCAGAAGCATCGTGGCACCGCCCAGCTCGGCCAGCACCCCGTCCAGTACCGCCTCGGTCGGTGCCAGCCGGTCCCCCAGCGGGCGAAGCTCCACATGCGACCGGGTGATATCGGCGCCGTCGGCGTCCCGCAGCACCAGCCGGCCGCCCGAGACATAGCCGAGCGTACGGCGCCCGTCCCAGGCCATCTCGTACCCCCACGCGGCATCGTCGGCCGGCAGGCGCGCGACCCGCACCGGCCGCATCGGGGCGACCGGCTCCGGCATCGGCGTCCAGCCCGGCTCCGGCGGGTCCATCCGGTGGATCATCCAGTCGTCGCGCGACTGGGCCGTCCCCCCGGCCGGCGCGCCTCCGGCCTGCTTGCGCCGGGTCCGGAACAGGGCGTACCGGCCGCGCACCCGGGAGCCGTCGAAGACGACGATCACCTCGTCGTCGCGCCACTTCTCGGTGAGGTATGTGCCCCGGTCGTAGAGGCGCACATTGCCGCCGCCGTACTCGCCGGCCGGGATGTCGCCCTGGAACGACGCGTACTCCAGCGGATGGTCTTCGGTGTGCACGGCGAGGTGGTTGCGGTTGGGGTCACGGGGGACGCCGCGCGGCACGGCCCAGGAGACGAGCACGCCGTCGCGCTCCAGGCGCAGATCCCAGTGCAGCGCCCGGGCGTGGTGCTGCTGGATGATGAAGGTGTCGTCCCGGCCGCGCGGAAGCGGTCCCTCCGGTGGCGCCGGCGGTACCGGTTCGGGGGTGCGGCCGGGGTCGCGCTTGCGCCGGTACTCCTTGAGCGGATCGGACTTCAGCGGGTCGTCGCGGTTGCTAGCCGGCACGCTCCGACGCTATCCGATCGTGTTGCCCGTCGCCCGGTTTCGGCGGCCACCGCCTGGCCTCGTGCGGCGGGCCGGTGGATTCGCGTACCACCAGGCCGGTGGGGAGCAACACGTCCTGCTCGACGGGCTGGATACCGAAGAGCGAGTCGAGCACGGTGGCCGCGGCCAGGCGGCCCTGCTCCGCGGCCGGCTGGCCGACCGTGGTCAGGCCGAGTACCGCCGCCAGGTCATGGTCGTCGATGCCGATCACGCTGACATCCTCCGGTACCCGCAACCGCGCCTCCCGCAGCGCGCGGATGGCGCCCATCGCCATCTCGTCGCAGGCGGCGAAGATCGCGGTCGGTGGCTCGGCGCGGCGCAGCAGCTCCCGGGTCGCCCGGGCACCACCGTCCACAGTGAACTGTGTCTCGACGTCCAGCGCCGGGTCGGCATCCCGGCCCCGGGCGGCCAGCGCCGACCGGTACCCGGCCCGCCGGTCCCGGTGCGTGGTGTGGGCGAGCCGGTCGCTGGAGTCGCCGGAGAGGTGGGCGATCCGGGTATGGCCGAGGTCGAGCAGGTGCTCGGTGGCGGTACGCCCGGCGGCGACGTCATCGATCCGGATCCTCGGCCAGCCCGGCACCGGGCTGCCGGCGCTGACCGTGACACCGGGCATGGTGAGCCGGGCCAGCGCCTGCGAGTCCTCAGTGGAGAGTGGTACCGAGACGAGCACCACCGCGTCCACCCGCTTGGTCAGCGACTGGGTGTCGAAGACCCGCCGCCCGGCCGGGTCGCCACCCAGGTTGTACAACAACAGATCCCAGCCGGCCGCGTGCAGCGTGCGTTCGGCGGACTCGACCACGGTGGCGAAGAACCAACGGGTGATCCACGGAACGACGACGCCGACCGCGCCGGTACGCCCACCGGCTAACCGGGACGCGCTGGGTGAGGCGACGTACCCGAGGGTGGC
>JAFMQQ010000788.1 GCA_017354595.1 Micromonosporaceae bacterium | reverse complement strand
CGGGGGGTTTGCCGACCGTACCGCCGGCCTGGGGAGAGCCGGCACCGACGACGCCGGTCCGGCGGGACGGCGCGCTCGCAGTGACCGGCTCGCCGCTGTTCTGGTCACCGCGACTGTCGGCGGGGTCGTCCAGCCCGCCGGGGACGGCCCGGCCGAAGACGGCATCGAAGACCCGGTCCAGCAGCTCGATCTGGCCCTGGTCGCCGGCGAGGGTGCTGCGCGCACACCAGCGCAGCTGTGCCGTGGTCGCCGGCCTGACCAGCAGGATGGCCCGGGCGAAGCGCTCGCACCGGTCGGCTCCGACCGGCAGGCCGGCGGCGCGGAGCGCGGCACCGAACCGCGCCGCTACCGTGGCCAGGTCGAGGATGGCGAGCTCAGCCATCACTGACCACTGTGGAGAGTCCGGCCGCGCGCGCGATCTGCTCGTCCTCGGCGAACTTGAGCACGGCGCCGAGGGTACGCCCGGCGGCATCGGGGGTCAGCTCGCCGAAGCCGAGAACCCGCAGCGCGGCGGCCCAGCTGATCGCCTCCGCCACACCCGGCGGCTTGGCCAGATCGAGCCCGCGCAATCGGGCCACCGAGGCCGCCACCTGATCGGCCAGCGGCTGCCCGGCCTCAGGTACCCGGCGCCGGATGATCGCCGCGACCCGGTCCGGTCCGGGATAGGCGATCCAGTGGTACAGGCACCGCCGGCGCAGGGCGTCGTGCAGATCCCGGGTCCGGTTGGAGGTCAGCACCGCGACCGGTGGCAGCGCGGCGTGGCGGGTGCCCAGCTCGGGTATAGTCACCGCGGCCTCGGCGAGCAGTTCGAACAGGAACGCCTCGAACTCGTCGTCGGCGCGGTCCACCTCGTCGATCAGCAGTACCGCCGGGCGCGGCCCGGGGTGTTCGATCGCCGCGAGCAGTGGTCGGGACAGCAGGTACTGCGGCGCGAAGAGGTCGGTCTCGCGCAGCGGCTCCCCGCGCGCCGTCCCGCCCGATGCCTCGGCCAGCCGGATGGCGAGCAACTGGCGCGGGTAGTTCCACTCGTACAGCGCCTCGGCCGCGGTCAGCCCCTCGTAGCACTGCAACCGGAGCAGCGGTGTGGAAAGGACGGCGGCCAGCGCCTTGGCCGCCTCGGTCTTGCCCACGCCCGGCTCGCCCTCCAGCAGGATCGGCTGGCCCATCCGCACCGCCAGGAACAGCGCGGTGGCCAGCGGCTCGTCGGCGAGGTACCCGGCGCGGTCGAGGCCGGCGGCGAGGCTGGCGACGTCGGTGAGGCTGGGCAGGTCGGGGAGCAGGTCGGTCATCCGGCGTAGCGCTCGGGGTGGTCGAGAAACGCGGTGCGGCAGCCGGAGCCGCAGAAGTAGTGCGGCGCGCCACCGTGCTCGACCCGCAGTGCGCTGGGTACCACGGCGACCTCCATGCCACACACCGGATCTCTCGCGACGGTGGCGTCTGTCGCGGGCGTCGCCGCGGGCTCCACTGTGGACGGCATTGTGGACGGTCGGGGTTGCCGGGGCGCGGCCGGACGCAGCGAGACCAGCTCGGCGAGGATGGACAGCGCCACCTCGGGTGCGGTACGGGCGCCGATGTCCAGCCCGGCCGGCGAGTGTACCCGAGCACGCTCCACATCGGACACGTCCAGCCCGGCGAGCACAGCGGCGGCCCGGCGCCGGCTGGCCACCAGCGCGACATAGGGTACCCCGGCTCGCAGCGCTGCGGTCAGCGCCGCCTGTTCGTCCCGGCCGTGCGAGGCGACCACCACTCCGGTCGCGTCCGGTGGCGGTAGTGCCGCCGGGTCGGCCACGGTTCGCATCTCGTACCCGGCCGCGGTACCGACACCCGCCAGCGCCCGCGCCACCGGCCCGTCGCCGAGGACCAGTACCAGTGGCGCCGGCAGCATCGCCTCCAGGAAGATGTCCAGCGCGCCACCGGACAGGCACGGGTTGGCAACGGCCACCACCCCGTCGGGTGCCTCGCCGCCAGCCGGATCCACCTCGGTCGGCTCGGGCGTGATCCGCAGCAGCGTGGATTCGCCGGTCTCCAGCAGCCGCAGCCCCTGCACCCGTACCGTCGACTCGGCGCAGGTACCGCCGACGAAGCCGTCGATCGTGCCGTCCGGAAGCACCACCGCGCAGTCGCCAGCCTTGGCGCTGGTCGGCCGCTGCGCGCGTACGACCGTGGCGAGCACGAACGGGGTGCGTGCCGACCGCAGGTCCTGCACCCGCAGCAGCAGTTCGGTGCGGGTCATGATCCGC
>JAFMQQ010000787.1 GCA_017354595.1 Micromonosporaceae bacterium | reverse complement strand
GGCGGCAATCCGGCGCTCTCGATCCGGGCGGACGAGGCCGAACTCTCCTGGCGCGTGGTGACTCCGGTGCTGGACGCCTGGGCCAAGGACCTGGTTCCGTTGCAGGAGTACCCCGCCGGCTCCGATGGGCCAGCCTAGCCTCGTTGACCGGGTTGGACCTGGTTCACCGGGGAGAGCGGCGGCTGGTCGGTGAGTACCCGTACCGCCTCGTTGGCGGCGATCGACCGCACCATCCCCAGCGATTCCTCGGAGTAGTACGCGGCGTGCGGGGTGACGATCACGTTGTCGAGCCGTAGCAACGGGTTCTCCGGTCGCCAGTCGCGCTGCTTCGCCGGCTCCTCCTCCAGGTCGTCCAGCGCGACGGCGCCGATCTTCCCGTTGCTCAGCGCGGCGGCCAGCGCGGCGTCCTCGATGATCGGCCCGCGGGCGGTATTGACCAGGATCGCGCCCGGCTTCATCCGGCGCAGCACCTTGCTGTCGAACAGGTGATGGGTATCCGGGGTCAGCGGCGCCTGGATGACCAGGTAGTCGGAGGAGGTGAGGAGCTCTTCGAGACCGACCGGGCGTACCCCACCGGCGCGCATCTCAGCTTCGCCGACGAACGGGTCGTGGCACCACAGTTCCACCCCGAACGGGCGCGCCCGGTCGGCGATGCGCTGGGCGATGGCACCGAAGCCGAGCAGCCCGAAGATCCGCCCCCGCAGCCGCCGGATCGGCTCACCGCTGCGCCAATGCCATTCGCCGCGGCGGATCGCGCTGTCGTACTCGGTTATCTTGCGGGCGGCCGAAAGCCAGAGGGCGATCGCGTGGTCGGCGACCTCGTCGGCGCACCACTCGTTCGGCGCGTTGGTCACCTGGATGCCGTGCCGGGTCGCCGCGTCGACATCGACGATGTCCACCCCCGTCCCGTACCGGGCGATCACCTTGCACCGGGGCAACTGCTCCATCGCCGCGGCGCCGATGTGCGCGTACTGGGTCAGGATCCCGTCCGCGTCCCGGCCGTTCTCCACCACCTCCTCCTCGGACTTGCACTGGTACGCGCGCAGGGTGAAGCCGGCATCCTCCACAATGGAGCGTTCCACCTCCACGTCACCGAAGTCCGAGTCGGCGATCATGATCGTGCCACGGTCAGTGCGAGTCACGGGGAAGTCCCTTCGTGTGCGCGATGTCCTGGTACTCGATGGCGAAGTCCAGGCAGGCCCCGGTGTCCATCTGCCCGGTGTGGCCGCGGAACAGCTCCTGCCAAGGGGTCTGGTTGGTCAGCGCGGGCGGGGTGTAGGCCCGCCGGCGCTGCGCGATCTCGTCGTCGGAGAGCTGTACGTCGACCCGGTGCGCCGGGATATCGAGAGTGATGAGATCTCCGGTACGCAGGATGCCGAGGTTGCCACCGACCACGGCCTCCGGACTGATGTTCAAAATGGACGGTGCGGCGGAGGTACCGCTCTGCCGGCCGTCGCCCATGGTCGGCAGGGTGTCCACCCCGCGTACGATCAGCGCCGCCGGCGGCTGCATGTTCACCACCTCGGCGGAGCCGGGAAAGCCGACCGGGCCGGTGTTGCGGACGACCAGGATCGAGTTCTCGTCGATCTCCAGCGCGGGGTCGTCGATCCGCCGGTGGTACTGCTCGGGGCTTTCGAAGACGACCGCGCGCCAGGTGACCGGCGTGGTGAGGTAGCGGGACCAGGGTTCGCCGGTGATCACCGAGAGCTTCATGATGGCGGAGTTGAACAGGTTGCCGCGCAGCACCAGGAAGCCGCCGCGTGGCCGGAACGGCTTGTCGTAGCTGGTGATGACGTCGCCGCAGCCGGTCGGCGCGTTGCGCAGGTTCTCGCCGACGGTACGCCCGGTCACGGTCAGCGCGCCGGAGTGCAGGCAGCCGGCGGACAGCAGCGACCGCATCACCGCCGGTACCCCGCCGGCGCGGTAGAAGTCCTCGCCCAGGTACTCGCCCGCGGGTGCGCAGTTGGCCAGCTGGGGTATGTCTCCACCGACCGTCTCCCAGTCCGCGTCGGTGACCGGTACGCCGACGTGCCGGGCGATCGCGGTGAGGTGGATCGGGCAGTTGGTCGAGCCGGCGATCGCAGACGTGACCACGATGGCGTTCTCGAACGCCTCCCGGGTCATGATGCTGCTCGGGGTGAGGTTGCGCCGGATCAGGTCGACCGCGTGCCGGCCGGTGTCGTAGGCGATCTGGCCGCGTTCCCGGTACGGCGCCGGTATCGCCGCACAGCCGGGCAGCGACATCCCCA
>JAFMQQ010000786.1 GCA_017354595.1 Micromonosporaceae bacterium | reverse complement strand
GTATTCGATGGCGTCGATGTGGCGATGTTCGATGTACCCGATGAACTGGCGGCGGACTGGGCGCCGGTCGCGGCCGAGCACGGCGCCGTGGTGGTGGACAACTCCGCCGCCTTCCGGATGGACCCGGACGTGCCGTTGGTGGTACCCGAGATCAACCCGGAGCAGGTGCGCAACCGGCCCAAGGGGATCATCGCCAACGCCAACTGCACCACGCTCACGATGATCGTGGCGCTGGCCCCGCTGCACCGGGAGTACGGTCTGCGCGAGCTCGCGATCGCCTCATACCAGGCGGTCTCCGGGGCCGGGAGGGTCGGTATCGACACCCTGCTGGACCAGCTCGGCCTGGTCGCCGGCGACCGGATGCTGGGCTCCCGCTCCGGCAACGTACGGCAGGCCGTCGGCGACGACCTCGGCCCGTTCCCGGCGCCGCTCGCGCTCAACGTGGTGCCGTGGGCCGGCTCACTCTCCGACGCCGGGTGGTCCTCCGAGGAATTGAAGCTCCGCAACGAGACCCGGAAGATTCTCGGGCTGCCTGACCTGAAGGTCTCCGCCACCTGCGTACGGGTGCCGGTGGTGACCGGGCACTCGGTCGCCGTACACGCGGTCTTCGGCAGCGAGGTGAGCGCCGACGGTGCGCGCGACGTGCTGCGGCACGCGCCGGGAGTGATCCTGGTCGACGACCCGGCGGCCGGCGAGTTCCCGATGCCGATCGACGCGGTCGGTACCGACCCGTCGTGGGTGGGACGGATCCGCCGCTCGCTGGACGACCCCCGGGCACTGGACCTCTTCGTGACCGGGGACAACCTGCGCAAGGGCGCGGCGCTGAACACCGCCCAGATCGCCGAGCTGCTCGCCGCCGAGCTGACCACCATCCGGTGAGCCGCGCCGCCCGCGGGCGCCGGCCAGAGGCGAGCAGCGGGCGAGTTGCGGGACTGCGTTGCCGGACAGCGCGGCACCGCCCCGCCGCGCGGGGGAATGCGCGGCGGGGCGGGCACGGCTGGCTGGTGTGCCGGTCGCCTCTCGGCGAGTGGCGCGACGCGGCTTTCGCCTGACGGCATTCCGCGACGGCATTTCTAGATGCGGCCCGGGGACACGGAGCACACCAGCGCCCTGCACAACAGCTTCGGCGTCGGCCGGCATTCCGGCTTGGTGCGACTTTCTGGCTACCGGCCGGCCGGCGCCAGCTGCACCCGGTCGCGACCGGCCCGCTTCGCTTGGTACAGCGCGTCATCGGCTCGGCGAAACGCGCCCTCGGGTGCCTCCGCCAGGCCGCAGATCGCGACGCCGACGCTGATCGGATGGCCGACCCGGCGCGCCGCTTCGACCAACCGCTCCGCCACCACCTGCGCCTCCGCCGGAACCTGGACCTCGATCACGGCGGCGAACTCGTCGCCCCCGATCCGGTACAGCTCGTCCCCACTGCGCAGTGCCCGCTGCAGCGTCCGGGCCAGGTCCACCAGTGCGCGATCGCCGGCCTGGTGCCCGTACGTGTCGTTGACCAGTTTGAATCTATCTATGTCTACCAGGAGCAGTGCGGTACGGCCGGGTGTAGTGGCGGCCAGCCGCTCGCCGAACTGGCCATGGTGGCGCAGCCCGGTGAGCGGATCGAGGACCGCGCGCTCGCGCAACCGGTCCAGTGTGACCAGGCGCTCGAGGCTGGTCCAGCCGTGCGTGGCGAGCAGCTCCAGCAGGTTCACCGTCGTCGCGTTGGGGCGCCGTTGCTGCTCATCGACGACCAGCAGTACGGCACCGGTGGTACGCGGGCCGGCCGCCGCGTCCCGGGCCGGCCCGACGGGTACGGCGATCATCGTCCGTACCCCCAGCGCGGTCAGTTCCCGGAACCCGCGTGCCTCGAGCTCGTCCGGGCTGCCCAGGGTGTACATCGAGCCGTGCCGCCGGGCGAGTACCGCGAGCCGGTCCAGGGTGCCGGCGGGAAGAGCGGCGAACTTCGTCGCCAGGCCGGTACCGCCCACCGGGTCCGGGCACACCCGGATCCCGGTCGGGCCGGGCAGCAGAAGCAGCGGGGTCGACAACCCGGAGACCTCGCGGGCCGCGGCGAGCGCCCGGGCGAGCAGCTCTTGTTCGTCGTACGCGGTGGTGATGGCGAGTACGTGGCGCAGCAGCCGTTCGCTGGCCGACTCGGTGGGCGCGCCGCCAAGCTCCCGGATCCGCCAGCCGAGGCGCTGCGCGACCTCGACCACCACCGGGCGCCACGCCTCGGCGTGGACCCGCCCGTCGGCACCGGCGCCGCC
>JAFMQQ010000785.1 GCA_017354595.1 Micromonosporaceae bacterium | reverse complement strand
AGCCAGCTGAAGCAGGCGTACGAGAACGCGACCACGTTCCACAACGGCGCGTTGAACACCGCCCGGGAGGCGGCCCGCGAGCTGAAGAAGGAGGGCGACGACCACGCGGCCGCCGCACTCGAGTTCGCCGTCGGGTACCACCGCGCCGCGCTGGCCTGGCTGAAGACGGTACCGGCCAAGTAGCTGCGCGGCGCGCGTACGCTTGGCTGTCGTGACCGCCGCCGACTTCGCCGAAGAGCTCAAGAGCCTCGATGCCACCCTGCGCAATGTCGAGGCGGTATTAGATCTTGACCGGCTCCGGCGCGACCGTGCCGACCTGGAGGAGCGGGCCGCCGAACCGCACCTGTGGGACGACCCGGCCAAGGCGCAGCAGGTGACCTCCCGGCTGTCCTACGTCCAGGGCGAGATCACCCGGCTGGAGCGGTTGCGGTCCAGGTTGGACGATGCCGGCGTGCTGCTGGAGTTGGCCCAGGCCGAGCAGGACCAGTCCAGCCTGGCCGAGGTGGGCACCGAGCTCACCGCGCTGCGCGGGGCGATCGATGAACTCGAGGTACGTACCCTGCTCTCCGGCGAGTACGACGCCCGCGAGGCGCTGGTCACCCTGCGCTCGGGCGCCGGCGGCGTGGACGCGGCCGACTTCGCCGAGATGCTGCTGCGGATGTACCTGCGCTGGGCGGAGCGGCACGGCTACCCGACCGAGGTCTACGACACCTCCTACGCGGAGGAGGCCGGGCTGAAGTCGGCCACGTTCGCGGTCAAGGCCCCGTACGCCTACGGCACCCTCTCGGTCGAGGCGGGTACCCACCGGCTGGTGCGGATCAGCCCGTACGACAACCAGGGTCGCCGGCAGACCTCCTTCGCCGCGGTGGAGGTGGTACCGGTGGTCGAGCAGAGCGATGACGTGGAGGTACCGGACGGCGAGATCCGGGTGGACGTGTACCACGCCGGCGGCCCGGGGGGGCAGGGCGTGAACACCACCGACTCGGCGGTACGCATCACCCACCTGCCCACCGGCATCGTCGTCACCTGCCAGAACGAGCGCTCACAGTTGCAGAACAAGGCGACCGCGATGGGCGTGTTGAAGGCGAAGCTGCTGGCCCTGCGGCGGGCCGAGGAGCAGGCGAAGATGGACGCGATCCGGACCGACGCCGCCGGTTCCTGGGGCGACCAGATGCGCTCCTACGTGCTGCACCCGTACCAGATGGTCAAGGACCTGCGCACCGAGCAGGAGACCGGGAACCCGACCGCGGTCTTCGACGGCGACATCGACCAGTTCATCGAGGCGGGCATCCGCTGGCGCAAGCAGCGCGAACTCGCGGCCAGATAGCTCTGGCTGGCCCCGGATGCAGATCACGGCGCGGGGGGAGTACGCGGTGCGGGCGGCGCTCGCTCTCGCCGCTGCCCACCCGGCGACCGTCTCGGCCCAGGCGCTCGCCGCCGAGCATCGCCTGCCGCGCAAGTTCCTGGAGGCCATCCTCGGCGATCTGCGCCGGTCCGGCCTGGTGAACAGCACCCGGGGGGTCGAGGGCGGGTACACCCTGGCCCGGGCGCCGGACCAGATCGTGGTTGGCGACGTGCTCCGCGCGGCCGACGGCCCGCTGGCCGCGGTGCGTGGCGTGCGTCCGGAGCAGACCGTTTACGACGGGACCGCCGAGCACCTGAAGGAGTTGTGGATCGCCGTCCGCGCCTCGGTGCGCCGGGTGCTCGACGAGGTGAGCCTGGCGGATGTGGTCCGGGGTCGGCTGCCAGCACACGTCCGGCGGTTGATCGCTGACCACGAAGCGTGGCAGTCCCGCTGACAATCCTGGTCTTGGCGTGCCGAACCGGGGCGCAATACCTGGAAAAATTCTCGGGTATAAGCCACGAAACCGTGCCAATGCCGCCGACGCGACTTGGCCTATTGATTACGACGCGTAGACTGACCACCCGTGATTCGCCTTGAGCATGTGACCAAGACGTACCCGAAGGCGGCGCGGCCGTCACTCGACCAGGTTTCGGTCGGGATCGACAAAGGGGACTTCGTCTTCTTCATCGGCCCATCCGGGTCCGGCAAGTCGACCATCATCAAGCTCCTGCTCCACGAGATCGTGCCCACCAGGGGCCGGGTCTTCGTGAACGGCAAGGACATCACGCAGCTGCGGTCCTGGCGGATCTCCGGGTTCCGCCGGTCGATCGGCTGCGTGTTCCAGGACTTCCGGTTGCTGCCCAACCGCACCGCGTACGAGAACGTGGCCTTCGCCCTTGAGGTCATCGG
>JAFMQQ010000784.1 GCA_017354595.1 Micromonosporaceae bacterium | reverse complement strand
ACGATCGGGCCGGCCTCGATGGCGCCCGCCTCGGCCAGCGCGAGCGCCTGCCGGGCCCAGCGCAGCGACTCCGCGGCCTGCGCCAGGCGCATGGTGGGCGCGACCGCCGTCCGCATGCCGGAGAGTCCAAATTGGAGCATCGTGCCGCGTTGCGCGGTCAGCGGACCCGGGATCAGCAGGTGCGGTTCGGCCGCGTCCAGCTCGGCCAGCACGTCGGCGTCGAGCAGGGTCTTGTCGCACTGCGGGTGCTTATCGGCCGGGATGCGTACCGCGACCGCGGTCGCCTGCTCCGGTACCGGCCAGTTGGCCAGGCCCGCCAGTTCGACGATCGCGGTGTGCGGCGCGGGTGGCCGCTCCAGGATCAACCGCAGCAGGCGGCGCCGCCAGTGGTCGACCGCATTGGCGGAACGGGCTTGTGCCTCCAGGTAGCCCTGCCGGGACAGGGCGGCCAGCTCGTCGATGTAGTCGAACAGCGCATCGGCGAGATTGGAGACCACAGCCAGCGACAGCTTGTACTGCTGGGCCACCTTCATCATCCGGTGCCACGCGACGCGGGTGCCGATCCGGTACGCCGCCTGCAGGCTGTCCAGGCTCCGGCCTTCGTGCGCCTCGTACTGGCCGAGGCGCCGGCACACCGCGTCCCGCGCCTCGTGCGACCCATGCGGGTTGGCGACCTGGTCCACGAAGGCGGTCAGGGCATGCTCGACGCCGAGCCGGATCGCCTGCCCGTACGGCCCGTTCATCGGCCGCGCGTACTCGGGGATGTGACTGCGTATCTCGGCGATGATCTCGGTGGCCAGGTCGGGCAGCTCCCGGCGCATGACCTCCGCGAGGCCGCGCGGCATCCCCGCGAACGGGTTCCCGTGCCCGGTTGCTCGGGTCGGGTGGGCGGTCTCCAGGGTGTGTGTCATCGGGCCAGCCCTCCACGTTTTGTGGCGTGCTGCACTGAACCTAAGGCCAGATGACCCTGGTGCAACACACGGGACATAGAGGTTAACCAAAGTGATACGCACAAAGCCGGTCAGGGCCGGCGAACCTGCCGGCCAGCGATACGCCTCCATGCTCAGTTCCTGACAAGGCACGACCAGCGGCCTCATAGCTTCGCGACAACGGTTGGCTCCGGTCCGGATCGGCCGACCGGGCGGCGTCCCGGTCTGCGGGGCGACGGCGGAACCGCTCATCTGCCAAGTAATCGGCCTTCGCGGATTCATCGGGTACTGACAACGAACTGCGCGGTTCTGTGCCTGGTTGCCGGTACGTCTTGTGGGCCATCCATACCCGCCAGTAACGTTCGCGACATTCGGGCCCGACGAACCGTCCCCAGGTGTCATCAATCGAGGCACATGAATCGAGGGTGTCGAATGCACAGACGTGTCCCCAGACTGCTGCTGGCCACCGCCACCACCGCCGTGACCGCCCTGGCCACGCTTCTGCTGACCACCGGCCCGGCGCACGCAGCTCCATTCCTCAATGCGTCGTATCCGATCAACGGCAGCACCCACATCAAAGCCACCAACTCCGACCTGCCGCTCGGCCCAGGTACGCTGGCCGCCACCCTTGACCTGGCTACCGGCTCGGTCACCGGTAGCGTCACGCTGCCGCCGTCAACCGGCTCGTTCACCGAGTTGGGGTTCATCCCGGTGCAGGCGACGACGGAGTTCGTCGAGGCGCAGCCGACCACCGGCACGGTCGACCTCAACACCGGCGCCACCCAGACCGAGTCGCACATCACCATCCGGATAACCAGCCTGAAGGTGGCCGGCCTGCCGGTCCCGGTCGGCGACGGCTGCGAGACCAAGTCCCCGGCCGTGATCGACCTCGCCTCCCAGCCCGGCTTCAATGTCCTTAACGGCGGCGTCGTCGCCGGCACCTACACGATCCCCGACTTCCACGACTGCCTCCTGAACACGGGGATCATCAACCTGATCATCCCGGGCGACGGCAACACGATCAGCCTCACCCTCGGCCCGGCGGTCATCGGCTGAACGCCGCCGCCTGGCCCCGGAGCAGTTCATCAGCCTCACACAAGGAGGTGACACACGTTGCTTTCCCGACAAGGTAGGGCACGGATCATCGTTGCGGGTGCCGCGGCGGTGGTGGCGGCGGTGTTCGCCGCGGCCCCCGCGCATGCACAGGTTCTCAGCTGGACGGTGAGCCCGGGTGGGGCGGCATCCGCGTCCACCGGTACCGTGCTCAGTGACAACGGTATCGATATCTCTTGCACGGACTCGTCGGCCGACGCCTCGCTCAACACCGCGGCCACG
>JAFMQQ010000783.1 GCA_017354595.1 Micromonosporaceae bacterium | reverse complement strand
CCAGGCGCAGCTGCCGAACTCTTGGACGTGTCATGAGACCTCTTCTGTGTACGTACTGGACTGGTACGCCCGCAGGGCATGCGTCACTGCGTAGGGTCTGTCACGGCTCCCGTCCTCCAGGTCCCAACTTCCGGAAGACGAGCCTTAGAGTACCGGAACTACGGCTGGCAGCACATCGGGAGTTTCATGGGATCGGGAACGCCACGTCGCACACCTCGTCGTCGGTGCCGGCCGCCTGAAAGTCGGTGAAGTAGACCTCCCGCGGCGCCGCGGTGTGGGACAGCCCGTTGCTGCCGATCCACTGCATGACCGCGTCGTACGCCGAGAGGATCTGTGGGAACGCTACCTGCGCCTTGCGCAGCCGTACGTACGCCTCCCGGTGCGCCGGCTCCCGCCGCGTCGGCTGCGCCACCGAGCCCTCCCGACCCGGGTCGATGGGTGTGCATGCCTCGACCGGACCGTCGCTGTCCTGGTTCACCTCACCGTGGAAGATCACGAACGGCGGCCCGCAGGCGCCGCCCAGCTGCCGGGCCAGCTTGTCCTGCTCAGGCATCACCGTGGACAGCCACCCGGGCAGCGCGTCGACCAGCAGGTGCCGCTGCCGGGTGAGCACGAGCTGCTCGGGTACCTCCCGGATCTGGATGTCGAACAGCTCGGTCATCCCGTCGCCTTGGGAGAGCCGGACCCGCAGGTGGGCGGCGAGTTCGCGCTGGGCGGCCACCCGCCGCTCGACGCCCTGCCAGTACGCCGCGAGCAGGCGCGCCCGCTGCGCCGGGTCGCTGGTGGAAAGCAGCGCGCCGACCTGTGCCAGCGGCATGTCCAGCCGGCGCAGCATGGCGATCAGGCGCGCGGTCGCCAGCTGGGTCTCGCGGTACCGGCGGTAGCCGCTGCCGGGGTCGATCCGGGCCGGACGCAGCAGCCCGAGCCCGTCGTAGAGCCGCAGCGCCTTCTGCGACAGGCGCGACCGGCGGGAGAACTCGCCGCTGCCGAGCAGCCGCACCCCGGTCCCGGGATCCTCGCCGGCGCCGTACACCGCATCCCGCCAGAACCCGCTGATCGCCTCGACGTCGTCGTCCATGGCCACCAGCCTCCGCCCTGCCCATGGGGCTTGGTCAAGATGCGGCTGGTCAAGATGAACCGGGTCGAGGATTCACCCGATCCGGGTGAGGCGCGGCCATCCTTCTGCCGCCGACGATCGGCGCGAAGCGCGACGGGAAGGAGAGCACGGTGCCGTACCTGACGGTAGGCGAGGAGAACTCCGACGCCATCGATGTGTACTTCGAGGACCATGGATTCGGCCGGCCGGTGGTGCTGATCCACGGCTACCCGCTCTCCGGGACCGCCTGGGAGAAGCAGGTGCCGGTGCTGCTGGACCAGGGCTACCGGGTCATCACGTACGACCGGCGCGGCTTCGGCCGGTCCAGCCAACCCGCCACCGGGTACGAGTACGACACCTTCGCCGCCGACCTGAACATGCTCATGTCTGCCCTGGACGTACGCGATGCCGTGCTGGTCGGCCACTCCATGGGCACCGGCGAGGTGACCCGGTACCTGAGCAGCTACGGTTCGGCCCGGGTGGACCGGGCGGTCTTCGTGGCACCACTGATGCCGTACCTGCTGAAGACCACCGACAACCCGGACGGCGTGGACGGCACCCTGTTCGACGGCATCATGCAGAACATCAAGACGGACCGGTACGCCTACCTGGCCATGTTCCTGACCCAGTTCTACAACCGGGGAATGCGCGGCGCTCGCCCGGTCAGCGACGAGCTGTACCGGGCCAACTGGTACGTCGCGGCCGGCGCGTCGCCCATCGGTACGCTCGCCTGCGTGACGGCCTGGCTGACCGACTTCCGCGCGGACCTGGCCGCCATCGACGTACCGTCGTTGATCGTGCAGGGCGATGCGGACCAGATCCTGCCGTACGAGGCGACCGGCAAGCGGTTCCACGAGAAGATGCCCGGCAGCCGGTTGGTGTGCCTGTCGAACGCACCGCACGGCCTACCGTGGACCCATGCCGACGAGCTGAACCACGAACTGCTCACCTTCATGAAGTAGCCGGTCATACGGTGCGCAGCGCCTCGGTCGGGGACAGCCGGGCGGCGCGGCTGGCCGGGTAGAGCCCGGCCGTGGCGCCGATCAGCAGCGCGGCCGCCATCGCCGCCGCCACCGCGGTACCGGGTACCAGCGGCTGCCAGTGCCGCGACCAGGCCAGCGCATCGGTGATGCCGGTACCGGTCAACACGCCCAACGCGCCACCCGCGG
>JAFMQQ010000782.1 GCA_017354595.1 Micromonosporaceae bacterium | reverse complement strand
GTGAACGGCCGGCCCGGCCGGTACCGCTTGCTGCTCCGCCGCCCGGCCGCGCCATAGACGAGGGCGTAGACGAGCAACACCACCGCTGCCGGTATCCCGGCGAAGACGAGCACGATCTCGACGACGCTCACGTCAACGGCCCCCAGTGTCCGGCTACCTCAGGAACGCGCTTAACGTTAGCGGAACCGGATCAGGCCGCCTCGGCCAGGTCGAGCCAGTATGCCCAGCGCGGGTCCGGCGTGCGATGACCGAGCACCCGCCAGGCCATGCCCTTGGGCGCGGCGGGCTTGGCATGCAGACGCCAGCCGAGTTCGGCTGGCGTGCGGTCGCCCTTGCTGTGGTTGCACCGGGCGCAGGCGGCCACCACGTTCTCCCACGAGTGCCCGCCGCCGCGGCTACGCGGCAGGACATGGTCGATCGTCTCGGCCGGCCCGCGGCAGTACGCGCACCGGCCGCCATCGCGGGCGAAGATCGCCCGGCGGGACAGGCCGACGTGGGTGCGGTACGGCACGCGAACGTACCGGCTCAGCCGGATCACCAGCGGCACCGGGAGTTCCTGCCGCGCGCTGTGCAGCAACCCGTCGCCGTCAGCGACACAGACAGCCTTCCCCGCTAACAGCAGAATGGCGGCTCGACGCACCGACACGACACACAGCGGCTCGAAGGTCTGGTTGAGCACCAGGGCGGTCGAGCCCGTTGTGCGTCGTATGTCAGGCATCGCTGCTCACCTTCTCCAGCTCTGCCACGGCTCGCGTCGGCCATGGCTTGGCGATGGGGTCCGTGGCCCAATAGTCCCTGATAGATCTCACTTTTGCACGCACAATCCTGGTGGCCAGCGATGAATAGTCGGGGTCGGTTCGGTCACCGCGCGCAGATGCGGTACGAAAGCACCGTGCTCATCACTGAAGTCCCCAGCCCGACGCCGAGCCTCGCGGTACCCGCAGCTCCGGCGCCCACCCCGACCGGGCCGGCCTGCCTGCAGGGCAGCGAGCTGTGCCAGTGGGTCTACGACCAGACCCACAACGCCCTGCTCGCCAGCGGTAGCTACTACTTCCTGATCAAGCCGTTCCGGATCTTGATGATCATTCTGGCCGCGCTTCTGTTGCGCTGGATCGTCCACCGGACTGTCAACCGGTTGGTACGCCATACCGCGGAGGCCACGGTGCCGGCGCTGCTCCGGCCACTGCGGGAGCGGCTGCCGACCTCGCTGCAGGAGGCGACCACGCTCTTCCCGGAGCGGCGGCGGCAGCGCGCCGAGGCGATCGGTTCGGTGCTGCGCAGCACCGCTACCGCCGTGATCTTCTCGATCGCCTTCCTGCTCATCCTCTCCGAGTTGGGCGTCGACCTGGCGCCGCTGCTCGCCAGCGCGGGCATCGTCGGCGTCGCGCTCGGCTTCGGCGCGCAGAGCCTGGTGAAGGACCTGCTGGCCGGGCTGTTCATGCTGTTGGAGGACCAGTACGGCGTCGGCGACATCGTGGACGTCGGCGAGGCGAGCGGGGTCGTCGAGGCGGTCGGCCTGCGGACAACCACGCTCCGGGATGTGAACGGAGCGCTCTGGTACATCCGCAACGGTGAGATCGTTCGGGTGGGCAACCGCAGCCAGGGCTGGGCATTGATCGTCGTCGACATCCCTATCGGCTTCGCCGACGTGGAGCAGGCGAACACGGTGCTGCGCGGCGCGGCGACGGAGATGGCCGAGGATGACGAGTGGTCCGACGAGATTCTCGAAGGGCCGGATGTGCTCGGTGTCGAGAAGATCACGATCGATGGCGCGGTGCTGCGTACCACGGTGAAGACCAACTCCGACGCGCAGTGGCGGGTTGGCCGGGAACTGCGCCGCCGGCTCTCCGAGGCGGTGGCCGCCGCGGGTATCGAGAGCGCGATGCCGGCCGGGCGCCTGTATGTGCGGCAACCGGGCCCGCGCGGCGCGGCCGGCGCGGCCGGACCGCCGACACCCGGACCCCCCACCCCCGGACCCCAGACCTCCGGACCGACCACCTCCGGACCGGCGGCATCCGGCGAGGGGGGACCGGCGAAGTGAACAGCACGGTGACCCGTCCGCGCTGCAACCGTTACCGAGAGCGCCAAGCCGTACGGGTAGGATGGCGAGACAGGTAGAGGGTCGTATATGGTCCGTTCGTTCAGGTTGGCCACCCTCGATACCACCCGTTCGCCCTAGCGGAAGCTCAGGCGATCGGGCAGAATCCGGCAGAAGGCCCAGTAATGGGCATGGGTTCGCGGGTGTGCCCGCTGTCCTCGATGTACC
>JAFMQQ010000781.1 GCA_017354595.1 Micromonosporaceae bacterium | reverse complement strand
GAGCAGGTGGTCGCGTAGCGCCGACCGGCCGGCCAGTACCGGGTGCTTGCCCGGCGGCGGCGCCTCCCGCCCGCGCGGCAGCGAACCGGTGACCATGAAGTACGCGACCGCGCCGAAGCCATGCACGTCGTACGCCGTACCCACATCGCCGTCCAGCGCCTCCGGCCCGCCCGACTCCGGGGTGTACGCGATCTGGGTGATCTCCTCCTTCTTCCAGTACCGCGCCCCGGTGAAGTCGATCAGTCGTACCCCGCCGGTGGCGAGCACCATGACGTTGGACGGCTTCACATCCATGTGCAGCACCGGAGTGGCGTCCGGGTCGGTCGGCAGGTGCAGTGCCCGCAGGATGGTGGCGAGGGTGCGCAGTGTGGCGATGCCCGACAGCGGAGTGCCGGGCGCCTGCTTGCGCGCCGCGCGGGCGTACTCGCGCAGGTTCACTCCGTGCAGGTAGTCGTAGATCTGGTACGGCACCGCGTCCTCCGGCTGCGGCGGCTGACCCGGCTTGTGCGGCGGCGGACCGTAGAAGCCGTCGGCGCGCCGGCAGATCGACGGCACGCCACGGTTGTTGAGGTCCATCAACGCCGCGTCGCCCTTGTCCCACGAGCGCAGCTCGTCGACGAGTGGCCGCTTCGGGTCGATCCGGAACACCTTGACCGTCACCGGTGCGGAGGCCACGCCGCCGCACAGCCGCACCCCGCGGTACACCTCGGCCTGACCGCCCGATCCCAGGTGCGCGACGAGCCGGTACCGCTGGTAGGACTCGGGTAGCGGGCTGGCCGGCCCGCACACGAGGTCCAACAGGGCGCCATCGCTGTCCGCCATCGGCCCCTCTCCCCCTTAAGGCTCGCCGCCGGATACGGATACCACGGTAGCGAGCCAGGCAATTCAGTCGCCCCGCCCAGGTCGATCGGCTATGACGTCAGGCGTGACTTCTGACGAGTATTCGGTGCGCGTAGCTACCTCGGATGACTGGGATCACGTAGTAAGTGTCATCGCGGAGGCGTTCGGCGAGGCGTGGGAGAACGACGTCATCGACAACGAGCGGTCCACCTGGGAGCCCGAACGCACCCTGCTGACCGTCAGTCGGGACGACGTGGTCGCCTGCGCGGGCGTGTTCACCCGGGACCTGAGCGTGCCGGGCGGCGTGCTGCCCGCCGCCCACGTGACCCTGGTCAGCGTCCGGCCGACCCACCGGCGCCGCGGCCTGCTGACCGCCATGATGCGCCGGCAACTGGCCGACATTCGCGCGCAGGGCGAACCGGTGGCCGTGCTGTGGGCCACCGAGGGCCGGATCTACCAGCGCTTCGGCTACGGCCTGGCAACGCAGAAACTCGCCCTCGAGGTGCGCGAGGCGCGGCTGCGGGAACAGCCGACCGCCGCCGAGGGCAGGCTGCGCAGCCTCTCACCCTCCGCCGCCACCGAGCTTCTGTCCAAAGTGTACGAACAGGTGCGCGCCGACCGGGTCGGCTGGTCCAGCCGGGATGCGCGCTGGTGGGGGTACGTTCTCAGCGATCCGAAGTCCGAACGGGATGGCGCCACCCCGCTTCGCGTGCTTGTCCATGAGGGACAGTCCGAAGTGGACGGTTATGCACTCTGGCGGGTGAAGCGGAACTGGGATGGCACCGGGCCGAAGGGCCAGGTGAAGGTACGCGAGGTAGTGGCCGTGACACCGGAGGCGTACCGGTCGCTCTGGCGTTTCCTGCTCTCGGTCGACCTGACCCGATCCACCGAGTACTGGTGCGCAGCGGTGGACGAGCCCCTGCTGCACCTGGTGGACGAGCCGCGCCAGCTCGCGGGCCGGCTGGGCGACGCGCTGTGGCTGCGGGTGGTGGACGTACCGGCTGCGCTGGCCGGCCGGCGGTACGCGGCCCCGGTGGACGTGGTGATCGAGGTGACCGACGCGCTGGTCCCGGAGAACGCCGGTCGCTGGCGGTTGGCCGGTGGCCCGGACTCCGCGACCTGTACCCGCACCGACCGCCCGGCCGACCTCGCCTGCGATATCGGCGCGCTGGGCGCGGCGTACCTGGGCGGGGCGGCGCTGACCACGCTCGCCGCGGCCGGCCGGGTGGCGGTACCCAACCCCGCCGCCCTGGTACCGGCGAGCCTCGCCTTCGGCTGGCACCGGATCCCGTCGGCGGTGGAGACCTTCTAGCGGCGCGGGCCGGAAGGAGCCCCGGCCAGCCGGACGGGCGTACGGTGGCGGGCATGGGCGACCCCACCCCCCGGCGCCGGCGGCGGATGCGCCGGGAAGCGACCAGCGATCCGGC
>JAFMQQ010000780.1 GCA_017354595.1 Micromonosporaceae bacterium | reverse complement strand
TGACGCCGGCCGCGATCCCGAAGCCCACACCTACCCGGGCGGCCATCGCGGTACCGGCGGCCTGCGCGGGGTACGCCGGCAACCAGCGCATCGCCTGCACCCTGCTGCCCTCCTTCGGCTTCCCGTACAGCCAGATGGCGCCGCTGGTGAAGCTGTGGACCGGGGAGAGCAACTGGCGCAGCACCGCGCAGAACCCGAGTTCCGGCGCGTACGGGATCCCGCAGGCGCTGCCCGCCGGCAAGATGGCCAGCGCCGGCAACGACTGGCGGACCAACCCGAGGACCCAGATCCGCTGGGGGCTGGCCTACATCAAGCAGTCGTACGGCACGCCGGCCCGGGCCTGGTCGCTCTGGCTGTCCCGGTCGCCGCACTGGTACTGATCGAATTCTGGTACTGAACGCACGCGACCGGTAGCGTACAGTGCCATGGCTGAGCCTGCCCCCACCGGCCATCGCCGCGCCGCGCTCTTCGTCGACTTCGAGAATGTGTACCCCGGACTCTGCGCCTCCAGCCGCGAGGCGGGCCGCCGGTTCGCCACCGACCCGGCAAGGTGGGTGCGCTGGATGGAGCAGGGGATGGGGCCGATGCTGGTCGACGCGGACGACGCCCCCCGGGTGCTGCTGCGCCGGATCTGCTACCTGGACCCGGCGCGCTCCAGCCGGTTCCGGCCCTACTTCACCCGGGCCGGGTTCCGCATCGTGGACTGCCCGGCGCTGACCGCTGCGGGCAAGAACAGTGCCGACATCTACATGGTGCTGGACATCCTCGACACCCTGCGGCACCCGACCTACTTCGAGGAGTTCATCGTCCTGTCGGTGGATGCCGACTTCACTCCGGTACTGCTGCGGCTGCGCGAGCACGACCGGCGCACCGCGATGCTGGTGAGCGGGCCGACCGCCGCAGCGATGCAGGCCGCCTGCGACTTCGCCATCCCGGACGCGATGTTCCTGGACGAGGCGTTGGGCCTGGGCGCGGACGAGGCGGAGCATGTGCTGGCCACCGCTGACCCACCCGGCGACAAGCCGGATGGCGTACCGGCGATCCGGGACCGGATGGAGCACGTGGTACGAGCCGTGGTCGCCAGCGCCACCGAGCCGGTACCGATGGCCGTGGCGGCGCACGAGGTGCGGCGCGCGGTAGGCGACGGGGTGGCTGCGACCCAATGGGGCGGCTGCGGCACCTTCGGCCGGCTGGTCGCCGGGTTCGCCGACGCCACGCTCCGGGTGGACACCAGCCGCGCGCCCGGCTACCTGTACGACCCGTCCCGGCACGCGCCACCGGAGACCGATGGGCCGGCCGGTACCCGACCGGATGGCGTACCGGAGGTGGCGGAGCGGGTGCATCGGGTCGTCGGCGCGCCACTGCTCGCCCCGGAGGGGTACCGGCGCCTGTTCGAGGTGTTGGAGAAGGATGCCCGGCTCGCGGCCGAGGACGGGCAGGCCAGCGCCGAGCGCGCGGCGCGCGACGCGTGCGCCCGGCTCGGCCAGCCGATCCCGCGGGCGGCTGTCCACTTTGTACTGCTCGGCTTCCGGTACAGCGGAGTCGACTGGACCGAGGCGGAGCGCGACGCCGGCTCGCTGGCCAACGCGTTCGCGAACAATGTGCTGCGGTTGGCCGCCGACGCGCAGATGGATCTCGGCGAGACCGAGCAGTCGCAGATCCGCTCCTGGATCGCCGGCCCGCTCTGACCGGGAGCCGGCGCCAGTGCTAACCGACCACGACGGTCAGCCTGAACACACCCTGGTTCCCGGTGCAGCCGCGCGCCTCGCCACAGCTCGTCCTGGTCGCGGTCAGCTGTACCCGCCCGGGCGCCACCGCGCGGAAGGTCGCGGTGACCGTACCGCAGCCGCCGCCCGGGACGCAGGCGATACCGGGTGGCCGCGCGTCCACCCTCGGCGCGCCCTGCTGCTGCAGTACCCCCGGGCCGGTCGCCGCGAAGTGCCAGTAGGTGCTGGCCAGCCGTACCGTGAGAAGCTCGCCGGTCGCCAGCGTGACCGAGCCGCCGTTGTCCGCGTCGGTAGCGACCACAGTGGACGATGAGCTCGGCCCCGGCGGCGGCGCCGCGGTCGCCACCGAGGGGCCCGCCGTGGCCGGCGAAGAGACTGCCGTGACCACAGCCGGGGACGGGTCCCCGTTGCCCACGATGACGACCACCGCGTACCTCGCCTGGTCGGGCGAGCAGCCGCGGGCCTCACCGCAGCTGGTCCGGGTGGCGACCACCGTCGCCGCACCCGCCCGGTCCGCCGAGAAGGAGGCGGTGACCGTACCGC
>JAFMQQ010000779.1 GCA_017354595.1 Micromonosporaceae bacterium | reverse complement strand
CGACGGTAAACCCGTACCGTGGTACCGGATGCAACCCTCACCGGGCCCTCGGTCAGCGGGACCTCGGTCAGCGGGCCGGCCGGTCAGCGGGCATTGTGGGCGGCCAGGAAGATCTGTGCCACGGCGCTGGCCAGGTCGCCCGGGTCGTTGGAGGCCACCGCCCGCCCGCCGGTCGCCTGGGCCATGCTGTTCAGCGCGCCCATGTCGGCGTCCGTGCCGTACCCGATGGCGAAGACCGGCACCGGGCGTTGCGGATCGCGGATGGCGTTCAGCCGGGTCAGGAACTGCTGGCGGCTCATCGCGTAGGGCGACTGCTCGTCCCGCCCGTCGGTGAGCACCACGACCAGCGTCAGCGAACCCGGCCGGACAAGCGGCTGCATCGTGGTCACGCCGCGCAGCACCGACTCGTACAGCGGCGTGGCGCCCGGAACGAACGGTTGGAAGGTGCTCACCGCCTTGGCCAGCGCGGCGCGGCGGGTCGGGCTGCCCGGGCCGGCCAGCGGCTGGTCCAGCGGGCCGAACGGGATCGCCACGGTGTATGGCGGGCTGGTCGGGGTCTGGGTGGCGAACACCCACAGGGCCAAGCTGGTGTCAAGGCCGAACAGCTGCGCCGCCTGGGCGCCGGCGACCCGCAGCAGGCCGGCCTTGGTGGTGAGGTGACCGCTGCGGTCCCGTACCTGTTCATCCATTGATGCCGATCCATCAATCAGCACCAGCACGTTGAAATTGATCCGCTGGTACCGGGCCCACTGGTCAGCGAGCTGGTTGACCAGCACCGGGTTGGTGGGAACGGGGGTGGTGGTCGGGTACTGCGCCAGCAGCCCGTCCCCCGGCTGGCCGGCCGGCGCCGACGGCGGTGGCGCTCCCTGCGCCTGCGGCGCCGCCGAACGGAATCCGAACGAGGTGACCGTCGGGGCGAAGTCGGCCGAGCGGAAGCGGGCAACGATCCGGTTGGCCATGTCCCGGCGGTCGGAGTCGGCCGCCGCGCTGGGCGTGAGGGCGAGCGGGTAGTCGGCCTCCATCAGGCCGTCGGCCGGGTACATCGCGGCGAGTGGTACCGCCGGCTGCCCCTGCTCGTAGGTCCGCAGCGCCTGCTCAGTCACCGGGAAGGCGCCGACATCGCGAACCGCCGCCACCGGGTCGGAGAGCCCGCCGAGCTTCTGCAGCAGTGTCGGGGCGTCGGCCTCGGCGTCGGTCAGCCGGCTGCGCAACGTCAGCGCCCGTAGCTGGGCGATGCCCTGGTCCGGAGTCGTCCGGTTCATCGCCGCCTGTACCGCGAGCACGCCGAGCAACCCGGTGGCCGTCCGAACTGGACTGTCCATACTGAACCGGGGAATCTTCCCGGCGATCACCGCACCGGCCAGCACCGCCCAGGTGGGTTCCTGCTTCGGCCAGCCCAGCTGCTGAGCCAGCGGGTACGGCGCCGCGACCACGAGCGGCGTGCGTACCAGGGAGGCCGGGGCGAAGCCGGAGCCGCCCGAGCCTGGGGTGCCGGTGGCGGTCGGTTGGGCGGTGGCGCCCCCGGTCCCCGAAGACTCGGACTGCAGGCCCAGCCAGGCCGAGGAGGCTGGTATCCAGCCGTCGAAGTCGCCGCCGGCGAGGCTGCTCGCGGTCTGCCCCGGATTGAGCACAGTCGTCTTGACCGTGACGCACCGGTCGCCGGTACCGGCGGCCGCCCGGTCGACCAACGGCTGGATCTCTGGTGCCACGGCGAGTCGCATCACCTTGCCACCGGCGCAGCCGGTTCCGCCCGCGGCAAGCCACGAGCGGCCGAAGTAGGCGCCGGCCCCGACGAGAACGACCAGGACCAGTGGGCCGGCGACGGCCAGGACCCAGCGACGCCGCGGCCGGGCCTGGCCCCGGACTCCGACCCGGTGCCGCCGCGGGAGGCTCGGCTCCGGTGGCTGGGTCTGGTACCCCGGGCCCGGCGGCGGTGGCAGCTGCGACTGGGCGACGGAGGATGGTGGCACGTACTGGGTCGGAACTGGCGCCGGCGGCGCGGAGTACGGCGGCGCAGAGTAGACCGGCGGCGCCGGTTGTGCCGGCGGCGCAGGCGAGTAGGGCGGCGCAGAGTAGACCGGCGGCGCCGGTTGTGCCGGCGGCGCGGAGTACGGCGGCGCAGAGTAGACCGGCGGCGCCGGTTGTGCCGGCGGCGCGGAGTAGGGCGGCGCAGAATAGACCGGCGGCGCCGGTTGTGCCGGCGGCGCAGACGAGTACGGCGGCGCAGAGTAGACCGGCGGCGCCGGTTGTGCCGGCGGCGCGGAGTAGGGC
>JAFMQQ010000778.1 GCA_017354595.1 Micromonosporaceae bacterium | reverse complement strand
GGCACCGGCGACCACTGCCAGACCGGCGGCTCAGTCAACGATGACGGTGCAGGGCACACCGTTCACGTTCATGTCATCCGGTGGTACGAAGGTGCCGGTGTAGGTACCGGCGAACCCGAAGTTGACGCTGCCGCCCGGTGCAACGGCCGCGTTCCAGCCCGCGTTCGCGAGTGCGACCTTACGGCCACTGATGGTGGCATTCGCGTTCCAGAACTGGGTCACCTGCATGTTCGCCGGCTGGGTGAAGGTCACCACCCAGCCGGCCAGCGGTACCGCGCCGATGTTGGTCAGCGTGACGCTGGCGACGAAACCGCCCGGGAAGACGGTGAACCTGGCCACGCAGGTCGCTTCGATCGCCGCGGTGCCGGTGGTGTCGGCCGCGACCAGCGCGCTCGACGGCGGTAACGGGTTGAGACCAGCGGCCGGGCTGGCGCTGGCGGCCGGCGCGGTGATGCTTCCCGCGCCCAGGACGATGGTGAGCAATGCGATGGCGAGCAGTGCGACAGAGATGCAACGGCGCATGAGAGAGCCCCCTCGAACGGGTTGGCACTTCGATGGACGGGCGCCGGCCCCCCATGCGTCGCTGATGCTATCGCATCATTGCTCTCCGCGTGGGTGTCGTACTCAGGCCGGAGTGGGCAGCGCACCCCCCTGCCGAGGCACGCCTGCGCCGAGCACCTGGCGTACCGCCTCGACGATCTTGTCCTCGTTGGGCAGGATGTACTCCTCCATCGGCTGGCTGTACGGGATGGTTGCGTCCAGCGCGGTCACCTGCCTGATCGGCGCCCGCAGCGAGGCGAAGCCGTGCTCCGCCACCTCCGCCGCGATCACCGCGGAGACCGAGGCGTGCCGGGTCGCCTGATCCACCAGCACCAGCCGGCCGGTCTTCGCCACCGAGGCCAGGATCGTCTGCATGTCCAGCGGCTCGATGGTGCGCGGATCCACCACCTCGGCGCTGATCCCGTCGGCCGCGAGGCGGTCGGCCGCGGCCAGCGCGCGGTGCACCGTCCAGCCGGTGGCGACCACGGTGACGTCGCTGCCCTCCCGCTTGATGTCGGCCTGGCCGAAGGGGATCAGGTACTCGCCCTCGGGCACCTCGCCATGCTCCAGCAGCAGCAGGTAGTGCAGCATGTACAGCACCGGGTTGTCGTCCCGGATCGCGGTGGCCATCAGGCCCTTCGCGTCGGCCGGCGTGGACGGTAGCACCAGCTTCAGTCCCGGTACGCCGGCGAACATGCCGTAGATGGAGCCGGTGTGCTGGCCGGCCCAGCCAGCGGTGAATCCGTACCCGGCCTTGAGTACCATCGGCACCTTCACCTTGCCGCCGCTCATGTACCGGAAGCGCGGCGCCTCGTTCACCACCTGGTCCATCCCGACGAGCATGAACTCGGCCATGTACAGCTCCACCACCGGCCGGTAGCCGGCCAGCGCGGCACCCACTCCGATGCCGATCTCGGCCGTCTCCGAGATGGGAGTCACCCGCACCCGGTCCGGGCCGAAGGCGGTCAGCCACGGGTCGTCCTTGGCGGTGGCCAGGTTCTGTCCAAAGTAGAGGACCGTCTCGTCGCGCCTCATCTCCTGCTGGATAGCCTCATCGATCGCGGCGACGTACGGAATCACACGGCTCATCATTGTCCCCTTCTCAGGCGTACACGTACTGGAGTGCCTCTTCCGGAGCCGGAAGGGGGCTGTCGAGTCCGAATGTGACGGCCTCCTGCATCTCCGCGGCGGCGGCCTCACCGATCTGGTCGGCCTGTTCCGGGCGCAGCACCCCGTGGGTGACCAGCAGCCCCCGGAACCGTGGCACCGGGTCGCCCTGCTTGGCCGCCTCGTACTCCTCGGTGTTGCCGAAGACCGAGATCGCCTCGTGCTCCGGGAAGTACAGCGGTACCCCCGGCGGTGCGATCAGGTTGCCATGTGCGGAGAACCGGTAGATGCTCGACTCCACCAGGGTCGGGCCGGCTGCATCGCGCGCCCGGGCCGCGGCCGCCCGCACCGTCCGGTACACCGCGATCGGGTCGGTGCCGTCCACCGATACGCCCGGCATGCTGTACGCGGTCGCCTTGACCGACAAGGGTTCTCCGGCCGCGGCGTTCGCGTCCTCCTGGTCGGTACGGGTCTGCGCGTTGTAGTTGTTGTTCTCCAGCACGTAGACGATGGGCAGCTTCCACAGCGACGCGATGTTCAGCGACTCGTGGAAGGCGCCCTGCTTGGATGCGCCGTCGCCGAAGAAGCAGAACACCACCTGGCCCTTGCCGTCGACCTCTGACTGGG
>JAFMQQ010000777.1 GCA_017354595.1 Micromonosporaceae bacterium | reverse complement strand
TCGCTGTCCCGGGTGGCCGCGAAGACGGTCTCCAGCTGCTGCTGGAAGTCGCGCAGCGACTCCTCGGCCTCGTCCACCGTGATGTCGCCGCGACCGATCAGCTCCTCGGTGTACAGCTTCCGGACCGATCGCTTGTTGTCGATGATCCGGTACATCAGCGGGTTGGTCATCGATGGGTCGTCGCCCTCGTTGTGTCCACGGCGCCGGTAGCAGATCAGGTCGAGCACCACGTCCTTGTTGAACGCCTGCCGGTACTCGAAGGCGAGCCGGGCCACCCGTACCACCGCCTCCGGGTCGTCCCCGTTGACGTGGAAGATCGGCGCCTGCACCATCCGGGCCACATCCGTCGGGTACAGGCTGGACCGGGCGTAGTCCGGCGCGGTGGTGAAGCCGACCTGGTTGTTGACGACCACGTGCAGGGTGCCGCCGGTGCGGTACCCGCGCAGCTGGGACAGGTTCAGCGTCTCGGCCACGACACCCTGGCCGGCGAAGGCGGCATCGCCGTGCACCGCGACCGCGAGCACCGTGTAGCCCTCGAGCTTCAGGTCGATCCGGTCCTGCTTGGCCCGGACGATCCCCTCCAGTACCGGGTCGACCGCCTCCAGGTGGGACGGGTTGGCCACCACCGACACCGGGATCCCGTACTGCCCGTCCGGAGTGACGAACTTGCCCGACTGGCCGAGGTGGTACTTCACGTCGCCGGAGCCCTGCGCGGTCTTGGGATCCAGGTGCCCCTCGAACTCCGAGAAGATCTTCTCGTACGGCTTGCCGACGATGTTCGCCAGGACGTTGAGCCGGCCGCGGTGCGCCATCCCGATCACCACCTCGTCCAGCCCGCGCGTGGCCGACTCGGCGAGAACCGTGTCCAGCAAGGGAATCAGGCTCTCCGCACCCTCGAGGGAGAACCGGCGCTGGCCCACGTACTTGGTCTGCAGGAAGGTCTCGAACGCCTCGGCCGCGTTCAGCCGGTTGAGGATGTACTTCTGCTCGTCCGGGCTGGGCTTCTCGTGCTTGCGCTCCACCCGCTCCTGGATCCAGTGCCGCTCCTCCGGGTCCTGGATGTGCATGTACTCCACGCCGACCCGGCGGCTGTACGAGTCGCGCAGCACGCCGAGCACATCGCGCAGCTTCATCTTCTGCTTGCCGGCGAAGCCGCCGACCGGGAAGGTGCGGTCCAGGTCCCACAGGGTCAGGTCGTGCTGCAGGATGTCCAGGTCCGGGTGGCGCCGGATGTGGAACTCCAGCGGGTCGGTGTCGGCCATCAGGTGGCCACGCACCCGGTACGCGTGGATCAGCTCGATCACCCGCGCGTTCTTGTCCACCTGCCCGTCGGAGGTGTGCGCCACGTCCCGCACCCAGCGCACCGGCTCGTACGGCAGCCGCAGCGCGGTGAAGATCTCGTCGTAGAAGCCGTGCTCGCCGAGCAGCAGCTGGTGCATCGCGCGGAGGAATTCGCCGGACTGGGCGCCCTGGATGATGCGATGGTCGTAGGTGCTGGTCAGCGTGATGATCTTGCTGACCGCGGCGTCGGCGAGCGCCTCATCGGACATGCCGGAGTACTCGGCCGGGTATTCGACCGCGCCGACGCCGAGGATGGTGCCCTGGCCGGTCATCAGGCGGGGCATGGAGTGTACGGTGCCGATCCCGCCCGGGTTGGTCAGCGTGATCGTCGTTCCGGCGAAGTCCGATGTGGACAGTTCGTTGCGTCGCGCCTTGCGCACCAGGTCCTCGTACGCCTGCCAGAACTGGCGGAAGTCCATCGTCTCGCAGCCCTTGATGCTGGGTACCACGAGATTGCGGGTGCCGTCCGGCTTGCTCAGGTCGATGGCGATACCGAGGTTGACGTGTGCCGGCTGCAGCACGGCCGGCCGGCCGTCGGCGGTGGTGTACGAGTGGTTCATCTCGGGGTGTTCGGCGAGCGCCTTCACCATCGCGTACCCGATGAGATGGGTGAAGCTCACCTTGCCGCCCCGGCCCCGGGCGAGGTGGTTGTTGATGACGATCCGGTTGTCCGCGATGAGCTTCGCCGGCACCGCACGCACACTGGTCGCGGTCGGTACCTCGAGCGAGGCGTCCATGTTCTGCACGATCCGGGCGGCGGCGCCGCGCAGCGGCACGGTGGCGCCCTTCCCGTCGCCACGCGGTTCGGCGGCCGGCTTCGCCGTCGCCGGCTTGACCGCGGGCGCCGGTGGCGCTGCCACCGCGGTCCCGGCCGGTACGCCCGCCGTGGCCGCGGCCATCCTGGACGGCCCGGTGGGTCCGACCGGCTTGGCC
>JAFMQQ010000776.1 GCA_017354595.1 Micromonosporaceae bacterium | reverse complement strand
GTGGTGAGCAGGCTGATGACGACGGCCTGGATGGCGATCGAGAGGCAGGCGCTAGGGGTACCGCGGACGATCGCCACGACGTCCAGCACGATGTTGAGGCAGCCGAACGCGATCGCCGCGAACCTGGCCCACCTCCTGCCGCGCAGGATGTTGTGGCCGAGCAGTCCATCGATGATCCCGGTGACCGCCGCGATGATGGCGATCAGGACGAGTGCCCCGCCATTCATGTTTGGCCGGTGGGCGCTGAAGAGCGCACCGAACGCGCAGGTGGCGAGCAGCGCGAGGCCGGCGAGCACCCACAGGATGACTCCGGCGGCGGTGACCGCGGACGGCCGCTGGATCGGCCGTTGCCACCACTCCGATTCCGGCTCAGCAGGCGGTGCTGACACGGCGACCTCCAGGGTTGGGCGGGATCCCGCACCCTACCGCGCGCCGGGCGCGCTATTCGACCCCGACGACGTCGGCCATCTGGTCCGGTTCGTCGAAGCCGCGCTGCTCCACGACCGAGTTCGCCGGCTCCAGCCCGGAGCGCACCCGCTTGGCGTGCCGGTCGTACAGCACGGTGTAGACGGCCGCCGCGAGGTTGGTGCAGTGCCGGGTCGGTATCACCACGAACCGGTGGCACATGCCCAGCACCGCACGGTCCAACGACCCGTCCTCCGGCCCGAAGACGTACAGCGCCTGGTCCGGGTGCTCGAAGTCGATCAACTGCTCGGCGCTGCGGCGCAGCTCCACCGCGACCGGTACCGCCGACCGGTCAAAGGCATCGAAGGCTTTCTCGCTGTGCCGCAGCTCGACCTCCTGGTATCCGCGCATCCGCTCCTCGCGCGGCAACCGCAGCCGCCGCTCGCCGATCAGCTGCACCCGACCCCCGGTGAACCAGACCTGGCCGATGCCGTAGCAGGAGGCGGCCCGTACCGCCGCGCCCACATTGTGCGGGTACTTGGGATTGACCAGTACCACGGCGGGCGGCCGACCGTCGCCCCGCCGTACCGGTCCGCTAACGATGGCCACCCGTGCAGTGTCTCGCCGTCGTTGAACTTCGCACCACCCAGTACCATCCGGAGCGTGCGGGCGGGACAGGCCTGGCTGGGTGTCGACTTCGGCACCTCCAATACCGTGGCGCTGGTCGGCCTGCCCGGGCGGGAACCCAGGCCGCTGCTGTTCGACGGATCCCCACTGCTGCCCTCCGCGGTCTGTGTCGACTCGGGTCACCGGCTGCTGGCCGGACGCGATGCGCTGCACCTGGCGGCGGTACACCCGGAAGCGCTGGAGCTGCACCCGAAGCGGTGCATCGACGACGGCCTGGTGCTGCTGGGCGAGCGCGAGATCCCGGTCGGGGAGCTGATCGGTGCGGTGCTGCGCCGGGTCGCGCAGGAGGCGGTACGGGTCGGCGAAGGCCCGCCCGCGGGTACCGTGCTGACCTGTCCGGCCGGCTGGCGGCAGCCGCGGCGGGAGACCCTGCTCCAGGCGGCCGGGTCGGTGCTGCCGGACGTGCGGTTGATGGCCGAGCCGGTCGCCGCGGCCGGCTACTTCGTGGAGGTCGCCGGTTCCCGGGTACCGGTCGGCGGCTGCGCGGTCGTCTACGACCTGGGTGCCGGGACCTTCGACGCGTCGGTGGTACGCCGCACCCGGGACGGCTTCGAGGTGCTCGCCGCCGAGGGGGTACCCGACTCCGGCGGCCTGGACATCGACGCGGCGATCGTCGCCTATCTCGGTGCCACGGTGGGTGCCGGCGCAGCGCCGGCCTGGCAGCGGCTGATGCGCCCGCAGTCGCCGAGCGAACGGCGGGCCAGCCGCCAGCTGTGGGACAACGTACGGGCGGCCAAGGAGATGCTCTCCCGCGCCACGGCGACGATGGTCTACGTACCGTCGCTGGATGCCGAGGCGCCACTGGGGCGCGAGCAGCTGGACGAGCTGGCCCGGCCGGTACTGGACCGCACCATCGCCACCACCCGTGCCGCGCTACGGGCCGCCGGTGTCGCCACCGACCAGGTGACCGCGGTGCTTCTCACTGGCGGTTCGAGCCGGCTGACCGCGGTACCGACGCTGGTGCACCAGGCGCTCGGCGTCGTACCGTCCATTGTGGACCAGCCGGAGCTGGCGGTGGCCGAGGGCGCGACCCGCGCCTGGCCCTCGCTTACCGGCCAGCCATCCCTCACCGGCCAGCCATCGCGGTCCGGCGAGCCGTCGCTGACCGGTCGGCCCGCGCCGGTACCGGCGCTGCTCGATGCCGTACCGCCGCAGCTGGATGCAGCCCCGTGGCCGCAACCGGC
>JAFMQQ010000775.1 GCA_017354595.1 Micromonosporaceae bacterium | reverse complement strand
CCCGGTCGGGCGGCAGCGGCGCGGGGCGGCGCCGCGCGTACGGGGTGCCGCGGCGGTCGAAGAACGCGGTCCGGACCACCCCCGGTACCAGGACGCCGACCCGCACCCCGGTGCCGGCCAGCTCCATGCGCAGCGACTCGGCGAAGGTGTCCAGGCCGGCCTTGGTACCCGAGTACACCGCCTCGCCGGAGACGCCCATCCGGCCGGCGATGGAGGTGACGAAGGTCAGGTGGCCGGTGCCGCGGGACACCATGCCGGGCAGCAGCATCCGGGTGAGCTGGATCGGTGCGGTCAGGTTGACCGCGACCAGGTGCTCGACGTGCCCGGCGGACATCGCGGTGAACCGGCCGGCGTACCCCTCGCCCGCGTTGTTGACGAGGATGTCGACCCGGCCGGCGGCCTCCAGCGCCGCGGTACCCAGGTGCCGCACGCCCTCGGCGGTACCCAGGTCGGCGACCAGCGGGGTGGCGCCGGTCATGGTGGCAACCATCGCGAGCCGGTCGGTGTCCCGGCCGGACACGATCACCTGGGCACCCAGCTCGGCCAGCCGCAGCGCGCACTCCCAGCCGATGCCCGACGACGCGCCGGTCACCAGCGCCACCGCTCCGCGTATCCTCATGCCCTTCTCCGTTCGGCCCGATCCGACGCCGCCGCACGCGGCCGGGGCGGATGCGACAGGTGCGGCGCCCGGGTCGCGAGTATCCCGATGCCGGCGGCCATCACCGCCAGGGCGATGATCTCACCGAATATCGGCGCCGGGCCGACCGCGATGGTGCCGTCGAGCCAGAGCAGGCCGACGCCGATGGAGATGAGCGGGTCGACGGTGGTGATGATGGCCAGCGCCGGGCTGCCCAGCTTGCCGGCCTGGAACGTGTTCTGGTTGAGCAGCACGCCCAGCGGCCCGAGTACGCAGATGGCGTAGAGCTGCCAGTGGAACAGCAGCTCCGGGAACCCGTCGGTGAACCGGTTGGACAGGCTGCGCACCAGCCCGGCGGTGACGCCGTAGCAGATGCCGGTGGCCATCGCCAGCGGCAGCGAGCGCCACTCGCGGGCCACCGTGTGCGAGCCGGCGATGCAGGCGGTCAGCAGTACGGCCAGGCCGATGGCCAGCGGCAGGATGGTGTCCGGGGTCAGGTCCCGGCCGCCCACGTCGGCGGGCCGGGCCACCAGCAGGAAGGCGATCAGCCCGGCCAGGGTCAGGCTGGCACCGGCGATGCGCACCGCGTCCGGCCGGTGCCGGTTCAGCGCCGGGGTCAGCAGCACGTAGAACAGCAGGCTGGTCACCAGCAGCGGCTGTACGAGCATCACCGGCCCGAACCGCAGCGCCGTCACCTGCAACCCGAACCCGAGCAGGTTCAGCCCGATCGAGTACTCGAAGAGCCGGTTGCGCACCAGGTCGGCGAAGAGCGTCGGGTTCGCCGGACCGCGCACCGGCACCTGGTGGCTCGCCCGGTACTGGAGGTTGGACGAGAAACCGAACGACAGCGCGGCACACATCGCCGCCGGTACCGCGATCCACAGCCCAGCCGGCATCAGCCCTCCAGCAGCTCGGCGAGCGCGGCGCGGACCGCCTCGCCGACCGGCCGTACGGCGGTGCGCAGCGACTCGTCGAACAGCAGGCAGAGACCGGTGACCCCGGCGTACCGCATGATGCCCACGCCCAGCGGCACCCCCTCGGCCAGCGCCACCACCGGGTACACCTCGGTCAGGCGGTTGCCGGCGATGCGGCGCTGGTGCAGCGGGCCCGGGATGTACGACGCGATCATGTTGAAGAACTGCGAGCTGTAGACCCGGCGCGACATCCAGCCGTGTACCGGGGCGGGGAACATGCCCAGCGCGCGCATCACGAACGCGGCGGCGTGCGGCTCGCCGGCCTCCATCCGGCGGTGCATGTCGCCGCGGATGGCATGGATGCGGTCGGTGACGCTCATCGGCCCGACCGGCAGGTCGACCGACACCACCCCGGTACGGTTGCCGGCGGTGCGCTCGCCGTACCGGGAGTCCATGGCCACCGGCAGCATGGTGCGCAGTACCGCGCCGTCCCGGGCGTCGGCCACGCCGGACCGGTGCAGCGCCTCGGCCACCACGCCCAGCAGCAGCTCGCTGCTGCGTACCCGGTGGGCGCGGGCGGCGGCCCGCACCTCGTCGGTACGCAGCGGTACGGTCAGCACGCCGCGCCGGTTGGCGGCCAGCCGCCGGTTCAGCGGGTGGCGCGGCGCCTCGGCGTGCAGGCCCAGCTCCCACATGCCGCGTACCACCCGGCGGGCGGACAGCCCGATCC
>JAFMQQ010000774.1 GCA_017354595.1 Micromonosporaceae bacterium | reverse complement strand
TTCTGCTCGGTGACGGTACCGGCCGGCTTGCCATCCACCACGGTGGTCGACACCGTCCGCGAACCGAGGTAGGCGTAGCTGGTGGGATCGAAGATGAGCTGGTTCTGTGCCACCGGGGCCGGCGGAGGTGGGCTGGTACCCGGACGGGGCTGCTCGGTGTAGCCCAGCAGGGACTGCGCGACCGCGATACCGTGCCGGCCGGCCGCATCGACCACATCGGGTACCACGACGGACCCGGGCAACCGGGACGCCGCCTCGAAGAGAGCGCCACGTTGCGCAGGCGTCAGGTAACCGTCGAGCAGGCCGGTGATCACCACGTACACGAAGATCTTGGCGAATGCGGGGTCGCCCTTGCTGCGTTCCAGGGCGGCTGAGCGCAGGTAGGCGAGCATGGCAGTGGAATCGGTCGGCAGGTCCGGCCGGTACGCCGGCTGCGGCACGCAAGACCCGCCCGGTGGGCAGCCTTGGATGCGGGTCGGATACCCCAGCGATGGATTCACCAGTTGCAACCCGTCCCGGGTACCGTCAACCGACGCCCAGGTCTCCCACAACCTCGGCACGCCCGGCACGATGCGGGGGAGCCCGTCCTTGCTCGGTGCCCACTCCTTGTCCAACTCGGCCTGGCGGCGCGAGCGCGTGTAGACGAACTGGTTCGGGCGCGGCACGGTGCTCCGCTCCGCGCGTGCGGTCTGCGCGGCCCGCAGCAGGATGTTCGCCGCCACGAGCGGGTTGCCGCCGGCGCCTGCGCCGGGCGGGCCGCTACCGTGCCGTGTGGTGACCACTGCCACCGCCAGGCCGGCCAGCAGCACCGCGGCGAGCCCGCCGGTGAGCGCCAGCCGCCAACCCAGGGCAAGCCGAGCCAGAGTCGGTCGGTGCCGGGCCGGCCGGCGTACCGCCCCGGTGGTGAAGCCCGCCACCACCCGGTTCCGCAGTTCCGGCGGCGGTGTACCGGTTGCCGGGTCGAGCCTGTGACCAACGGCCCGAAGTACGGTCAGTTCTTCCATCTCTCACTCCTCCACGATCGTTGTCGGATCCACTCCACCCAGGGCGGCACGGAGCTTGCCCCGCACCCGGTTCAGCCGCGACCGGACCGTACCCACCGGGATCCGCAGCGCCTGCGCCACCTCCTCGTAGCTCAGCTCGCCCCAGGCGATCAGCAGCAGCACATCCCGGTCCCCTGTGGACAGACGTCGCAGCGCATCGGCCAGCTGTCCGGTCACCGCCCGGGCGGTGACCTCCGCGCTGACCCGGTCGGCAAGGCTCTCCGCGCGCTCGGTCTCCGGTACCCGCGCCAGTGCCCGGTACCGTGCCTGCTCCCGGCGCCGGTAGGTGGCGATCTCGTGGCAGAGAACGCCGAACAACCACGGCCGGGCGTCCGCCCGGGCCAGGTCGTACCGGTGGCGGCGGGCAAACGCGGCCGCGAACGTCTCCGCGACCACATCCTCGGCGTACGCCGACCCGAGCCGGCGGCAGGCGTAGCGGTACAACGCAGCGGCGTACCGGTCATACAGCACGACGAAGACTTCGGGATCCCGCAGCGACGCCTCGACCACCGCCGCGTCCGGCGCCTGCGACCACGCGGGCGACCTCACCACGGCGACCATGCGCCCCCCGTATCGTCCATCCGGACCATGTGCTCCTCCCACGACTCGCGGCCCCAGTGTCATACGTGTATCCGCGCGAGCCGCGGCTTCGGTTCGCGGTCGCACCGCCTTCACAACAGACCTTTACGCACCAGAAACACCTCAGACGCCGACGGTAAATGACGCACCGGCAGGATGGACGCAGTTCCCCCGTTGACGAGGCAGGCACCCGCCGTGGTGCCTGCCGGAGCATGCGTACGCCGACCGTCCACATCAGACATGAGGAGGCACCATGCCGCAGGAGACGGGTCCGGCAGCGCCCTCCCTGCGCGTGCTGATGCTGTCCTGGGAGTACCCGCCGGTCGTGGTGGGTGGGCTCGGGCGGCACGTACATGCGCTGGCGACCGCGCTGGCCGCCGCCGGGCACCGGGTCACCGTCGTCACCCGGCACGCTCCTGAGGCACCGCTGGAGGAGGTACGCGAAGGAGTCCGGGTGGTACGCGCGCCGGAGGACCCGCCGCTGTTCCCGCTCGCCACCCCGACCCTGCTCGCCTGGACGATGGCGTTCAACCACAGCCTGACCCGGGCCGCGCTGCACGCCGCCGCCACCGACTCGTACGACCTCGTCCACGCGCACGACTGGCTGGTCACGCACACCGCGGTCACGCTGCGGGACCATCTCGGCGTGCCGCTGGTCGC
>JAFMQQ010000773.1 GCA_017354595.1 Micromonosporaceae bacterium | reverse complement strand
GGGCAGCTCCGGCGTCTCAGCGGGCGCGTTCTGCAACGCAAAGGCGACCTGGAAGAGCGGACTGCGGGCCAGGTCCCGCACCGGATGCAGCTGCTCGACGATCCGCTCGAACGGCACCTCCTGATGCGCATAGGCGGCCAGACACACTTCACGAACGCGGGCCACCAAGTCATCGAAAGTAGGATCACCCGAGCAGTCGGTGCGCAGCACGATCGAGTTCACGAAGAAGCCGATGAGGTTCTCCACCTCTGGACGTAGCCGGCCAGCGACCGGCGTACCGACCACGATGTCGTCCTGCCCACACCACCGCGCGAGTACCGCCTGGAAGGCAGCCAGCAGCACCATGAACTCGCTCGTCTGATGCCCGGCAGCGAACGCCGCGACCTCGGACCTCAGCGTCGCGGGCAGCGCACCGAGCCACTTCGCGCCGCGGTACCGTGGCAGCGCTGGGCGCGGGCGGTCGGTCGGCAGCTCTAGCGGGCGAACCCCGGCAAGCCGCTCCACCCACCAGTCGAGCGACTCGGTTGTGGAATCCAGCCACTCGCGTTGCCAGGCGGCGAAATCGGCGTATTGCACCGCCAACTCGGGGAGCGTCGGCGTTCGATCCCCGGCAAACGCCTCGTAGGCCGTGCCCACCTCCCTGATCAGTACTCCGACCGACCAACCGTCCGCGACGATGTGGTGCATCGCAACCAGGAGCACGTGCTCGGCCGGGCCGACCTGTGCCAGTGCGAACCGCAGCAGCGGCGGCCGACCGAGGTCGAATGGCTGCACCGCGAGCTCACGGAGGGACTGCTCACGCTCCGCCTCAGACTGACTGCTCAGATCCAGCACTTGAAGTGGCACCGTGACGGTTGGATTCACGTTTCCGTGGAGCTGACCGTCTGCCATCGTCAGGCCGGTACGCAGCACCTCGTGGCGGGCGACCACGAGATCGAGAGCCCGCCGCAGCGCACGGACGTCCAGCGGGCCCCGGATCCGCATCCCGCCAGCAACGTGGTAGGCGAGACTCGCTGCCGGATCCAGCTCGCAGACAAACCACAGCCGCTGTTGGCCGTACGAGACGGGCAGCCGGTACCCGTCCGCGTCCGGTTCCCTTGGCGCGAGCGGGATCTGGTTATCCGGTGCGGTGACCAGATCTGGCAGTGCCTCGGCCAGCTCGGCGATCGTCGCGTGTTCGAAGAGCAATCGCAGCGGCACCGGTACCCCGGACCGGCGACGCAGCCGGCTGACTACCCGCGCGGCCATCAGCGAGTGGCCGCCCAAGTCGAAGAAGTCGTCCAGTACGCCGACCGCGGGTACGCCAAGTACGTCGGCCCAGATCGAGGCGAGCCACGCCTCCCTGGCATCGCGCGGCTCGACGCGCCCGGCGACCGGGTTGGCTTCGGGCTGCGGAAGCGCCTGCCGGTCGACCTTGCCATTGGCGGTCAACGGCAGCTCCGCCAGTGTCACGAACGCGGACGGCAGCATGTATTCGGGTAGTTGTTCGCGTAGGTGTGTTCGTAGTTGTTGGAGGTCTGGGTCGCCGGTCAGGTAGGCGATTAGTCGGGTGCCGGTGGGGTCGGGGCGGGCTACGACGACGGCTTCCCGTACGGTTGGGTGGGTGCGTAGGGCGGTCTCGATTTCGCCTGGCTCGACCCGGTACCCGCGAATCTTCACCTGCTCGTCTATCCGGCCGAGAAACATCAGTGCACCATCGGACCGCCACCGCACCAGGTCGCCAGTGCGGTACAGACGGCCGGCACGTTCCGGATCTGGAACGAACCGGGCCGCGGTCAGACCAGGTCGGCCCAGATATCCAAGCGCCACGCCAGCGCCGCCGATGTACAGCTCGCCGCGTACTCCGGGCGGCACCGGGCGGCCGGCCGCATCCCACACATGCACCGAGGTGTTTGCCACCGGAACCCCGATCGGTGGCGTATCGGTCGGGCCGTCAGGCAGCCGCGCGAAGGTCGCGTACGTGGTCGCCTCGGACGGTCCGTACAGGTTGTAGACCCTCTCGACGTGTCCGAGCCGGTACACCTGGCTGACCAACTCGCTGCGCAACGGCTCCCCTGCCACGTTCACCACCCGGACCGAGCCGGGCACAGCGCCGTCTGCGAGCAGCTGAGCCAGGGCAGACGGCACCGTGTTGAGTAGGCTGACGTCAGCCGTTGCACACGCTGGGTCGAGAGGCCCATCGGCCGCCATGACCACCCGTCCACCGGCGATCAGGGGCGCGAACAGCTCGAAGACCGACAGGTCAAAGCAGATCGACGTGGCCGCCCAGACCGACCGCAGCGC
>JAFMQQ010000772.1 GCA_017354595.1 Micromonosporaceae bacterium | reverse complement strand
CGGAGCCTTGCCCGGCCCGCAACTTCGAGGTGTGTCGGTACGGCTGGTCAGCTGGCCATGCCGGCGCCGGCCGCTTCGATCGCGGCGTCCACGCGGTGCGCCAACTCAACGTCCCGCGGGGTCGCCGCGTTGAGGCTGGCGTTGCGCAGCACCAGGGTGGCGTTCTCCCGGTCGTCCCGGACGATCCTCGGTACCCGGCCCGTCTCGCCCTGCAGCCGCTCGATCTGGCCCAGCACCCGATCCAGGTTGTCCGCCGGGAGCGTGATGGTGCGGCGCAGCGCGGCGCGGGTACCCGTCCAGTACGGCAGTTCGGCCAGCGCGGCGCGCAGCTGGTCCTCGGTCAGTGGCGCGCCGGGGCCACCCGGTCCGACCACCCCGTCCGGGCCGGACAGGCCGCCACCAGCGGGCGGCGGTTGGAGCAGCCCGCGTACCCCCTCCGGCAGCGCAAGCGACTCCATCAGTTCGCGGTCCTCGTCGGCCAGAACACTGAGTACCGCCTGCGCCCGAACCGCGGCGACCTCCGGCTCACTGTTGGAGATGCGGGCGACTTCGGCGATGAAGTCGCCGAGTTCGTGGGTGGCATCGGCCTCGGTACCATTGCCCAGTTCCGGCGGCAGCCGGTCCAGGAACCGGTTCCGGTCATCCTCGCCCAGCAGCCGTGCGGTCACCGCGACGGTCGCGTCCGTGGCCGACCTGGCCGCGTCGGTCCCGAGCCCGATCCGCCGGGCGACCTCACCGACCACCTCCCGGTACCGGCGGGGCAGTGGATCGTTGGGCGGCGCAGTACCGAGCCGGTCCGGGGTGGGGCCCGGCCGCTCAAGGGGTGGCCCGCCGGGCGGTGTCACGCCCGGCACCCGCCCGCCCGCGCCGATCTGCTTGGAGGAGCCCAACGACACGCCGTCCTGGCTGGCGCTGCTGCCCCGCTCGCGGGCTTCGCGGGCCAGCGCCCGGCGTTGCCGGTTGTCCCCCTCCATCTGCCTGTTGCTGAGCCTGCCGGTCTTCTTGCTCACCCTGCTGATCTTCCCCGGACCGGTACCGCTAACCGTGCCCTAGCGGGCTGTGCCCGGGCGGCCGTGCGTTCCGGCGTGCGCCACCGCGCCCTCCATCTGGCTCACCATCGCCGCGCCGGCATGCCGCGCCCCGTCCGCCAGCCGCTGCGATCCACCACCGGCCGCGCTGAGCTTGTCCAGCCCGAGCCGTACCAGCACCGCGGAGCCGGCGAGGTACCCACCGGTCAACGCGAGCGCGGCGATCCGCCGCGGAAGTACCAACTCCAGCAGGCGCAGCGCCGCCGTGGTAGCCACACCCAGCGCCAGCATCGCGCCGGCGCCGCCGGCGGCGAGCATCAGGATCCCGGTCGTCGCCGGGCGCACCTGGCCGACCAGATCCTCGCGCAGCCGGACCAGTTCCTGCCGCCCCACTTCGAGTACGTCCTCGGCGAGCAGCCGGCCCAGATCATCCCGCCTGCCATCGTCGCGCCCGTTCGTCGAGTTCATCGCGGGCTCCCTTCCGCGGCCATCCACCCGCCGCTACCCACGACCGCCACCGTTCAACCGCCCTGCCGGCCCGGCGCCATCGGTTCACCCTCCATCCGTTGACGTACTGGCATACGTGACATAGACAAGCCTCACACCGCGTTCCTCACCGCGGCCCGCCAGTCGGGCCACGTCGTACGCGGCTGGGATTTCGACAGCGCCAGCGAGGCGACGAGTCCACTGGAGAACTACCCGGCGACCAACCACCCGTGGGACTCCTGGTACGTGAACCTGATGGCTCAGGCCGGCGCGGTCAGTTGAACGGCAGGCGCCGGCCGCGAATAGGCCACTGGCAATTCAACGGTAGGCGCCATGACGATGGTCGACGTCCAGCACGTACACGACGCCCATTCCTCGTCGATGCGGTACCGCACCCGATACTCGCCTCGTCGGGCACGACGCTGACCGTCAAACGGCGGACGAAGCTGCGAACCGACCCGGGCGGGATTCTCCGCCAACGCGCCATAGATGAGCTCGACGCAAGCTGCGGCGACAGACTCAGGCAGATTCTCCGATAGTTGCCGGGCGGCAGTACGGGCGACCCGAACCCGGTAGGTCACGGCCGCCGGAGCATGGCCCGAACCTCGTCTTCGTCAAGCAAGTCCCCCCGCGCGATGTCGGCCTCTGCCTGTGCGATCCGGCGCTGCGCGGCCGGGTCTCGCAACAACTCCAGCGTGGCTTCGATCGAGTCGAGATCCTCCACCGCCATGATGACGACAGCTTCGCGACCGTTACGAGTCACCGTCAGCCGCTC
>JAFMQQ010000771.1 GCA_017354595.1 Micromonosporaceae bacterium | reverse complement strand
CGATCAGCGGCGGCGCGCTGGGGCCGGGCGGAGCCGACCGCGGCAGCCGACGGTCGGTGGCGAGTACCGGCGCGGCCAGGCCGGTGAAGACGTACCAGAGCACCCATGGCACCAGGCCGGCGGCCGCGCAGATGAAGCCACCGGTGCCGACCAGCAGCGCCAGCGGCACCAGGTGGCCGGGGCGCAACCCGCGCAGCGGGTGGCCCGCCTCGCCGAGCAGGCATGCCACCGCCGCCCGTCCGGCCGCGCCGCCGAGCAGCGCGATGATCATGCACTCGGTACCCAGGCCCAGCGCGATCAGCAGCCACCAGGCACCCAGGTGGTCCGCACGGGGGGTCGTGTAGTCCAGCGGTTGCTGCAGGGCGACCCGGCGCAGCGGGTACAGCACCGCCTGCTCCGCCGCGGCGAGCAGCAACCCCGCGCCGAGCAGTACCCCGCCGTGCCGGCGCAGCAGCGCCACGGCCGCATCGAGCAGCTCGCCGGTGGTCAACGGGCGCAGCGGCAGCACATCCTCGCCGGGGGAACCGCCCGGTGTGCGACGGCTCTCGGCGCGCGGACCCACGTCAGGCACCCTCTTCCCGGAGTACTCTTGCCCGGCTGGCCGTGCCCATCCTGGCATGCCTGCGCGAGCGGTGGGGGGTACCCTTCCGCGGCAAAGGACGGGCCGCCCTGTCCGGAGGTACACCGTTGCCATCGCCGGGTTCCCGTACCCCTTAGCGGAGATGGATTATTGATCGCATGAGAGCCCGGGTGCTGGTGGTTGACGATGATCCCGCCCTCGCCGAGATGCTCGGTATCGTGCTGCGCAGCGAGGGCTTCCTGCCGTCGTTCGTCGCCGACGGCGAGCGGGCGCTGGGCGCGTTCCGCGAGGCCCGGCCGGACATCGTGCTGCTGGACCTGATGCTGCCCGGCATGAGCGGGATCGACGTGTGCCGCGCGATCCGCGCCGAGTCCGGCGTACCGATCGTGATGCTCACCGCCAAGAGCGACACCGTGGATGTGGTACTCGGCCTGGAATCCGGTGCCGACGACTACGTGGTCAAACCGTTCAAGCCCAAGGAGCTGGTGGCCCGGATGCGCGCCCGGCTGCGCCGCGGCGAGGACGTGACACCGGAGATGCTGACCATCGGCCCGCCCGGCAACCAGATCAACATCGACGTACCGGCGCACACCGTCACCCGGGACGCCGCCGAGGTCAAGTTGACCCCGCTCGAGTTCGACCTCCTGGTCGCGCTGGCCCGCAAGCCGCGCCAGGTGTTCACTCGAGAGGTGCTGCTGGAGCAGGTCTGGGGGTACCGGCACGCCGCGGACACCCGGCTGGTCAACGTCCACGTGCAGCGGCTGCGGGCGAAGATCGAGCCTGACCCGGAGAAGCCGGAGATCATCCTGACCGTGCGCGGGGTCGGCTACAAGGCGGGCACGGGCTGAGCAATGGCCTCGCCGACCCGCATCCCCCATCCCCGGCGGCCCGGGCACGACCGGGTCTCCCGGGTGCGGTCGACCGACCGCGCAGCCGGACTGCTCCGGGCGGCTGTCATCAGCCGGCCCGCCCGCACCGGCAGCCGCGCATTCGCGGCCACCCGGCACGCCTGGCGCAGTTCGCTCCAGGTCCGCATGGTCACCCTCACCCTGGTCATCTCCGGCCTGCTGGTGGGCGGCTTCGGCGCGGTACTGGCTTCGCAGATCACCGAGGGACTGGTACGGGACACGGTACGCAAGGCGGCGGACAAGGTCGCCGAGGGTGGCCAGTTCGCCAGCACCCAGCTCGCCTCGGTCACCGATCCGACCGACAACAACCTTGCCCAGTACCTCAGTGATCTGCTCAAGCCGCTGGCCGACCAGGCCAGTGGCGTCACCGTGGTGATCGAACCGGCGCCGGACACGGCCGGGGTGGACCCGGCGTCGCTACTCGAGACCAACCGGCCGGACCTTGCCGCCAGGATCTCGCCGCAACTGCACCAACTGGTCGGTGTCCAGCAGATGGTGGCCCACCAGTTCGTCACCGTCGGGGGGCACCCGCTTCTGGTGTACGGGCGCCCGGTGCCGGTCTCGTTCGGCGTCTTCGAGCTGTACTACATCTTCCCGCTGGACGCCGAGGCGGACGCGGCCTCCCTGGTGCGCAACACGGTCATCGTCACCGGTACCGCTCTGGTGCTGTTGCTGGCCCTACTCGCCGCGTTGACCACCCGGCTGGTGGTGCGGCCGGTGCGGGTCGCCGCCCGCACCGCACAGCGCCTGTCGGCCGGCCTGCTCGACCAGCGGATGGAGATCCACGGCGAGGACGACCTCG
>JAFMQQ010000184.1 GCA_017354595.1 Micromonosporaceae bacterium | reverse complement strand
ACCCGGGCGCCGGGGCGCCGGGCGATAGTCGCGTACGCCTTACGGATTCGGGTCTCCATGTCCGCGTCGACGGTGGCGCTCACCGGGACCGCGGGGGGCGCACTGGCCTTCCCGTTGAGCAGCGGGCGGAGCACGGTCAGCACCGCGCGCAGCGCGGCCGCACCGCATCGGGTCCCGGAGGGAAGTTCGGCGTCGATGTACTCGTCGACCCGTTTCCGGCCGGCGTCGGTCAGCTTCACCGACAGCGGCCCGTTCTCCCGTTCCTGGTGGACCTCGATCAGCGTGGCCTTCGCCAGCTTGTCGCGGGTCTTCTTGTCGAGGTTTATAGAGACCTTCGTAAGATCGGTATTCGGTACCGGGCCGACTGGCCGCGTCCAGAGAACGATCAATGTGCTGAGCTGCAGGTCGGTCAGTTTGCCGTCGACCTTCGGCGATGTCATTCCGGCCCTTTCCTCCACAAGGCAAGCAGCAATCCGGTCGGATCGGACCCGATTCTTCCGACGCACAGCCGGGCCGGGCAAGGTCCGATCGGAGACTGCGGATATCTGACAGTAGCAATCTGTTGATCTTTGGCAGCCCAGCACAGGGCGAGTCTTGGCATATCCGTTCAAGTGCCGGAAAGGAATCATGGAAACTCGGTGTATTGCTTGCCGGACGCGGCTCGGGCAGCATGGCGCCGCAGTGGAGGTGAGCCGTGGCGGAGATCGTCCGATACCGGGTCGACGACGAGACGGTGGCCCAGTTCGAGATCGATCCGTTGCCGGGCTTCCACCCGGCCGGCGCCGCCGACATCCTGGGCAAGGTCAAGGAATCGGCCGGTGACGCGGTGGAGGCGGCCCGGGTGATCCTTGAGCGGGTGAAGGAGATCGCGCCCGGTTCGGTACAGGTGAAGTTCGGCATCAAGGTCAGCGGTACAACGCATTGGATCGTTGCCAAGACGGCGCTGGAAGGAAACTTCGAGGTGACCCTCACCTGGCCCAGCCGACCCGCCGACCCAGGCGCCGCCGGGCGGTAAGGACGGTGCGATGACCGGAGCGCCAGTGGATCCGTGGACGGCCGCCATCCACGGCAGCGCGACCGACGGCCAGCCGCTCGGCGCCGGTGTGGTTATCGACCACCGTCTGGTCCTCACTTGCGAGCACTTTCTCAAGCGCGAGGGCGGCGGCCTACGCGATCCGATCTGGGTGGCGTTCCCAAAGGCACACGGCGCCGCCGCGTACGAACGCCGGCGGGTGTCCCGGTGTGTCCATAATGGGCACACGACGAAGGGCATCGACCTGGTGCTACTGGAACTGGAACAGCCGGTACCGTCGGCGGTCACGCCGGCTCGGCTGCGCTGCCCGCCCGCGGCCGACCTGGTCGGCAAGGGCTGGTGGTCCTTCGGGTTTCCAGCAACCGCGCTGTACGGCAGCGCGGCCTCTGGTGACATCGGCCATCCGCTCATGTATGGAAACATCTACCTGAATGCTACGTCGAAGGACGGCGTGGCCGGCGGTTTCAGCGGCGGCCCGCTCTGGTCGCCCGAGTACGACGCGGTGGTGGGTATCGTCGTGTCCACCGGAGACAACGGCGACGGCAATGCGCTCACCCTCTCCCACGCCGATGACCTGCTGCCGGAGATGAAGCTCTCGACACTCGCGCAGTGGGGCGCCGAGTCGGCCGACGAGCCGGCGCTGGCCGCCTGGGGCTGGGTGCTGTCCCGAGACGACGAGGCGCCCCGGCACTGGCTGCCGCGGGCTCGCGGCGTCGCCTCCGCGAGCGAGCGCGGATCCCGGTTCCGGGGCCGCACCGCGGCCCTGCGGCGCCTGGCGTCCTGGCTCGACCGACCCGAGGCCGCCGGACGGCCGCTGGTCGTCACCGGGTCCCCCGGGGTCGGCAAGTCCGCCGTACTCGGTCGGGTGGTAACAACCGCCGACCGGGAGATCCAGGCCGCATTGCCGCCGGACGACGACGCGGTCCGGGCGAACGTCGGCTCGGTCTCCTGCGCAGTGCATGCCAAGGGCAAGAGCGCGCTGGAGGTGGCGACCGAGATCGCGCGTGCCGCCGCCGTCACGCTGCCGACGGTCCCCCCGGAGCTGGTGCCCGCACTGCGCGACCGGCTGACCCGCCGTCCCCGCCGGTTCAACCTGGTCATCGACGCGCTGGACGAGGCCTCCAGCCCCGAGCAGGCGCGGCGCCTCGTGCACGACGTCATCCTGCCGCTGTCCCGGGGCTGCGCGGACCTCGGCGTACAGGTCGCAGTGGGTACCCGGCGTGCGGACGACCACGGTCCGCTGCTCGCCGAGTTCGGCCTGGACACCGACCTGGTCGACCTGGACTCGTCGCAGTACTTCAGCCAGTCCGACCTTGCCGGGTACGCGCTGGCGACCCTGCAACTGCTCGGCGCCGAGCGGCCGGGCAACCCATACGCCGACCACCGGGCTGCGGCACCGTTGGCCCACAGGATTGCAGCGCAGGCGAACGGCAACTTCCTCATCGCCGGCCTGATCGCCCGCGCGCACGGCCTGCACGACCTGGTGCCTGCCGACCCTGAGCGGATCGCCCTCCCGGGTACCCTCGGCGACGCGCTCGATGCGTACATCGCGCGCCTCCAACCGGCCGGGGAGACGCCCGCGCGGCTCGCGTTGACGGCCCTCGGCTACGCGGAGACTCCCGGACTGCCGCTGGACCTGTGGCGGACCGCGGTCGGCGCGCTCGGCGGGACGGCCACCGAGGCCGAGCTGGCCGCCTTCGCGCAGACCTCGGCGGCCAACTTCCTGGTGGAGACAGGCAGCGGCGACGACCGGGTGTACCGGCTGTTCCACCAGGCGCTCAACGAGGCGCTGCTAGGGCGCCGGGTATCGCCCGGCGAGGACGAACAGCGGCTCGTCCAGGCGTGGCTCGCCCACGCTCGCAGTACCGGCTGGGCAGCGGCGCCGGAGTACTTGCTCCGCTCGCTGCCGCAGCACGCGGCCCGGTCCGGTCTCGTCGACGACCTGCTGACCGACGACGACTACCTGCTGCGCGCCCAGCTCCGGCGGCTGCTCCCGGCGGCCGAGGCCGCGCAGTCTGCGGCCGGCCGTGCCCGGGCACACCTGCTCCAGCGGACACCCTCCGCGGTGACCGCCGGACCGGCCGACCGTGCCGCGATGTTCTCGGTTGTCAACCGGCTGGACCAGCTGGACACCGGCTTCCAGGACCGTCCCGACGCGCCGTACCACGCCCGATGGGCGCGGACCGTGCCTCGATTTGAGCGCAGTGTCCTCGAAGGACACTCGGACGCGGTCTACGACGTCTGTGCCGTGCCGGTCGACGGGCGTACGCTGCTCGCCTCCGCCGGCGAGGACGGGACCGTCCGGCTGTGGGATCCACTCACCGGCCAGACCGAGCGCGTGCTGGACTGCCACGCCGACTGCATCAACGGAATCCACTCGGTGCGCAGCGCGACCGGGTTGCTGCTCGCCACCGGAAGCCACGACAAGACGATCGGGCTCTGGGACCCGCGTACCGGCCGGGAGGTGCACCGGCTGCGGGGTCACGGCGACTGGGTGCGCAACCTGTGCGCGGTACCGCTGAAGGACGGCACCGAGCTGCTCGCCTCGGCCGGCGACGACCGGACCGTGCGGCTGTGGAACCCGGGCGACGGCTCGCTCGTGCGTACCCTGGCCGGACACACAGGCTGGGTCACCGCGGTGTGCCACGTCCCGATGGATACCAACGGGCTGCTCGCCTCGACCGGGTTCGACGGCACGGTGCGGCTGTGGAACCCGGAGACCGGAGCCGAGCGGGACACCCTACGCGCCCATCGCGGCTGGGCCACCACCCTCGCCGCCGCGCGTACCCCGCGGGGCACGTTGCTGGCCTCGGCCGGGTACGACGGGGCGGTACGGGTGTGGGACCCCCTCGATGGATCCTTTGTCTGGCAACATGATCCGCAGGCAGGCCCGGTGACCGACCTGTGCGTCCTGCATATCGACGGCGGCCCGGTGTTCGCGGCGACCAGTGAGGACGGTGTCATCCGGCTGTGGGACGCGGCGAGCGGGGCGCACCGGCGAGACCTGCGCGGGCCGGCGAGCTGGATACGGGCGAACTGCGAACTGCCGATCGGCGACCGCCGGTTGCTCGCCACGGCCGGCGACGACGGGACGGTACGCCTCTGGGACGTGGCCACCGGGCGACCGGAGGGCGGCCGGGACGACGGCCGGCTCGGCTCGGTCGCGGCGGTGTGCGCCGTGTCCGATGAGGACGGTCGACTGGTCGCGTCGGGCGGCAGGGACGGCAGCATCCGGCTGTGGGACGCGGTCACCGGAGATGCGTGCGGGGACATGCAGTCGTACGGCTCTGGCATCAACGGCATCTGCGCGGTCGTCGATGAGGAGTCGGTCCTGCTCGCCACCGCCGGAGACGACAACGAGGTGCAGCTCTGGGACGCGGAGGCCCTGGAGCTGGACAAGCGGATGCAGGACCACTACGAGCGGGTCAACGCCGTCTGCGTGCTCGACGTGAACGGCCTGACGGTCGTGGCCTCCGCCGCGGACGACGAGGTGGTGCGGCTGTGGGATCCACGCCAGGGCGCCATCGTGCGGGTTCTGCTGGGGCATCGGAACTGGGTCACCGCGCTCGTCGCCGTCCCGGCAGGCGACCGTCAGCTGCTCGCCTCCGCGGACAAGAGCGGGACGTTGCGGCTGTGGGACCCGCAAGCTGCTCCGCCGGCTTCGCTGCAGTGGGAGCGGCAGGGTCACCACGATGCGGTGAACGCGCTGTGCACCGTGCGCCGGGGAGACCGGACCGTGGTGGCGTCGGCCGGTGCGGACCGCGTGATCCGACTCTGGGACCCCCGGGATGGACGTCCGCTCGCCGGGTTGACCGGGCATACCGGGCCGGTCACCGGTGTCTGTCCACTTCGGAGCGACGAGGGCAGCCTGCTCGTGTCGACGAGCCAGGACCGTACCGTCCGGCTGTGGGACCCGATGACCGGTCGGACGGTACGCACGATCCAGGTGCACCACAGGGCGCTCGCCTGTGACTACCTCGCCGGTACCCTGATCATCGGCTTGGACCAGGGGCTCCTGGCCTTGGCGCTCTAGGGTTCGCGACCGGTCCACGCTCAGGGCGAGCCGTCCCGGGGATGATGAGCGGTGACTCGGAGGGCCGGGCTGCTGGACACTTTCTATACAGAATCCGTCGCTGACCTCGACACCCACCCGGTTACGCCACGCGCACGGATGGCTGGTGATGTTCGGCCGGCGGCTCATCTCCACGAGGTGGCGGGCCATCCGCAGCACACCCGGCGTTCAACCTCGCCGGGTTATCCGGCCATGCCGAGCTCGCCACCGAAGAAGACCTGGTCCGGTACATTGGTCAGCATCGAAGACTTCGAAGCCGCGCAAGGCGTCGCTGCCCAGCACGGCCGAAACCGCAAAACCCGGGAACGCCAACGGGTCCACCACGCCTACATCCTGCGCGGCATGCTCCTGTGTGGACTGTGCGGTCGGCGAATGCAGGGCCAGTACAGCCACGACGCCGCCTACTACCGCTGCCGCTACCCCAACGAGTACGCCGCAGTCAACCACACCGAGCACCCCCGCAACGTGCACCTCGCCGAACACGACGTGCTCCCGCTGCTGGACAACTGGCTACTGCGCGCGTTCGAGCCACACCGACTGACAGATACAGTCGCGCGGCTCCACGCGGCGCAAGACGTGCAGCCCACCATCGCCCCGGCACCCGCCAAGGACGATCACCAAGCGATCATCGACGGTTGTGACGACAAGCTCGCTCAATACCGGGCCATCGCCGACGCCGGAGGCGACCCCGCCACCCTCGCCACCTGGGTGGCCGAGGTCACCGCCCAACGCACCGCCGCCCTCGCCCAACAAACCATACGCAGGGCCGAGGCCAGAAAGGCCACCAGGCTCACCCAGGCCGACATCGAGCGACTGATCGGCATCTTCAACGACGTACGCCGGACCATCCGCGACGCGGACCCGGCCGACAAGAGCCAGATCTACCGGCGAATCCGGCTCACCCTCACCTACCACCCGGACAAAAGAAGATCCGGGCGGAAGCGTGTCCCGACCCGGATTCCCGTGGGGTTATGGTTCGTGTCCGAGGGGGGACTTGAACCCCCATGCCCTTGCGGGCACTAGCACCTCAAGCTAGCGCGTCTGCCATTCCGCCACTCGGACGCACCGGTCCACCTTACCCGGATGTACGAGCGAACACTGTACACGGCGGGTGCCCTCCGGCGCGATGAGGTGTAGTTGCACCGCGCTGATCAGCCATCGGCTGCCTTCGCTGCCTGGACGGTACCCCCCGGGGTGGCGCACGACCGCCGCGCCGGGCAGCATGACGGAGTGCCCGAATCACCGGCGCTGACCGCCGCCTGGCAGCAGGCCGACGTTCACCGCGCGCAGGGTGACCTGGCGGCCGCGAGGCAGGTGCTGGAGCCGGCGACCGATGTGGCGAAGGCCGCCTTCGGACCCGATCATCCGGACGTACTCGCGACCCAGCAGCGCCTCGCACTCGTACACCGCGACCTGGGCGACTGGCCGGCTGCCCGGAGGGTACTGGAGGAGGCGCTGGCCAACGGGCAGGTCCGGTACGGCGACGC
>JAFMQQ010000770.1 GCA_017354595.1 Micromonosporaceae bacterium | reverse complement strand
TGCCCCAGCGCGAACGCGTCCTCGTTGCGGGCGACCCGGTGCCCCCGGTCGCTCACCCCGGCCGCGGCACCCAGATCGAGCTCGCTGTGCGGCGGCGCGACGGGGCGCCGCTGCCCGCAGGACTCGCAGTACCCCTCGGCGCCGAAGTCGCTTCCCCCGCAGCCCGGGCAGCGCTGCTCCGCGCTGGACGAGACAAAGTGGACGGTCGTACCGCCGGCGCCGGCGACCGGCGCGGTGGCGCCCGCCGGTGCGGTCAGATCCTGGCCACACGCCTCGCAGTACCGGTCCTGCTCGCCGATCGGCTCGGCACAGGATGGGCACCGCGTGGCGACCACTAGAGCACCGTCCTGGGGCGCACCGAGTTGGCCGCGTCGACGAGTGCGTAGCGGGCCAGCGCATCGTGCTCCAGGCTGGCCAGCTGCCGGTACGCCCGTTCCAGGCCGAGGCGTACCTCCCGCTCGCTCAACGGGTACCCGAGAAACACCGCCCGGGAGGCGAGCGGGACCGGGACCCTCAGCGCCGGCGGGCCGGCCGCGCCACCACCACCCGGGTGCGCCGGGCCGGCACTGGCCAGCCAGTCCAGCGCGATGTGCAGCAGCTCCACCGCAAGGCTGGCCCGGTGCTCCTGATCCAGGCGCAGCCGCTGCAGCCGGTTGGAGGCACCGACTAGATCCTGCTCGGTGGGTACCCCCGGCGTCCGGTCCAGGCCGGCGCGTACCGCCGCCACCTGCGCCTCCACGTAGTGGCTGGAGTTCTCCGGCACCTCGTCCAGCACCTCCAGCGCCCCGGCCCGGTCACAGCCGGCCAGCAGCGTCCGGGCCAGACCGAAGGCGGCGCTGACGAAGCCGTGGTCGACCCGCCACACCCGCCGGTACCGGCGCCCGGCGCCGTCCCGGTCGCCGACCAGTTCGCAGGCGGCGGCGAGCGCGAGCTGCGCGGCCGGCTCGCCGGGCAGCGCGCCGTAGACCGCGTCGAAGGCACGCCGCGCCTGATCCAGCCCGCCAGCGCGCAGCGCGACCAGGCCCGCGTGCCAGTCCCGCCGCCAGTCCCCGGCTGTCTCAAGTGGACCCAGCGCGGCCAGCTCGTCCCAGGCGGCGGCGGTATCGCCCAGCTCGACCAGTGCCCGGACCAGGCGGTACCGCACCTCGGCGGTGGCCGGCGGCGCGGCGCGTAAGGTCGCGATGGTGGCCTCCGGACCGCCACCGCCGATCGTGGCCAGGTAACCGGCCGCCGGGTCGCTCGGGTCGACCAGGGTGAGCGGCAGCGCGGCGGCGACCGATGGACCGTCCAATGTGGACTCGGCTGCTCCGGTACCGAAGGCCAACCGTTCCGGCGTGAACAGGGTGGAGGTGTCCGGCCGGGGTTGCCGGTCGGCGACGGAGAGGATCTCGCGCAGCACACCCAGGCACTGCTCGGCCATCTCACCCGCGGAGCCGAAGCGGCGATCCGGGTCGGTGTCGGTCGCGCGCAGCAGCAGCCGGTGGTACGACTCCTGCTCGGCGAGCAGTGGCACCGTTGCCGGCTCCGGCAGCGCGGCGGCGTACCTGCTGGCGAAGCCCTTGAAGTCGAAGCTGAGCACGGCGAGGGTACGCCCGACGGTGTAGATGTCCGAGGCCACCGAGGCGCCACGTTCGGGTACCTCGGGCGCCTGGTAGCCCGGAGTCCCCCACAGCGCCGAGGTGTAGTCGTCCATCCGCCGCACCGCGCCCATGTCGATCAGCTTGAGCTGCTCCTCGGCGTGGATGAGGTTGTCCGGCTTGAGGTCGCAGTACAGGTAGCCCCGGGCGTGCAGGTAGCCCAGCGCCGGCAGCACCTCGATGCCGTACGCCAGCACCTGGTCCAGCGGTAGCGGCGCCCGGCGGCCGTCCGGCCCGGTGCGGGACAGCGCCAGGTCCTTCAGCGACCGGCCGCCGACGTACTCCATCACGATGTAGCCGACCATGGCGCCGGTGCCCGGATCCGGGTGCTGGGCGAAGTCGTAGATCTGCACAATGTTCGGGTGGTCGACCTCGACCAGGAAACGGCGCTCGGCCATCGCGGCCGCCATCGCGTCCGCGTCCCCGGTGTTGATCAGTCCTTTGAGGACAACCCAGCGGTCGGCGCCGGAGTCGCTGATGTTGCGGTCCCGGGCCAGGTAGATCCAGCCGAGCCCGCCGTGTGCCAGCGCGCCGAGGATCTCGTACCGGTGGTCGACCAGGTCGCCCGGGGAGAGCCGGGGCCGGAACGAGAACGGCGTACGGTCGCGCGGGCAGAAACCGTCGACCCGACCCGGTTGGCCGTTGCGCCCCCGGC
>JAFMQQ010000183.1 GCA_017354595.1 Micromonosporaceae bacterium | reverse complement strand
GCGGTCTGGCGCAGCTGCTCGATTTCCCAGTCCTCGGGCTTGGTCTCGAGCGTGTAGAGCAGCTTCTCGGTGGCCCAATCGGGCAGCACTTGGTAACCGTCGTCGGGTATCGGCGACAGATTGTGGACGTATCCGCACCGGCAGGCGAGCTTCGGCATCCATCCATGATCAGGCAGCTCTGCTATGGGATGCGACCCAGTATCTCCCGTCCACGACGAACACCAGGCACCGCGAGAGCCAACGACGAAGACGTCAAGGACGTCACGGGGTGAATTCGTCAGCGCGGCGGCATCCATCGCCGGGCGCACCGCCTGAAGGGACCCTTGTCAGGAACAACCTGACGCGCCTAGGCTCATCGCCGTCAGGCTTCTCCTGACGGGCGGGCAGAGAGGAAGGCATGGCGAGAACGTCGACGGGTTCGTGGTGTTCCTTCTGCGGTACCCCGGAACATCAGGTCGAGAAGATCATCGCTGGACCGGGCGTGTACATCTGCGACGCCTGCGTCGAGCTCTGCAGCGAGATCCTCGCCGAGGTCCGCGGTACCCCGTCCGGTGCCCCCAGCCGGCCGCGGCAGATCGCGGACGCCGCGGCGATGAGCGACGACGAGCTGCTGGAGCGGTTGCCACGCTGCGCGAGGACCGGCGCCGAGGCCGAGGCGAGCCTGCGCCGGCTGGTGCTGCAGGCCCGGGGCCGGGGGATCACCTGGGCCCGGATCGGCTCCGCGCTCGGCATGACCAGGCAGTCCGCCTGGGAGCGGTTCTCCGGCGAGGAGTGAGGGCGTGGGCGAGGGTGGGCAAGATCGGGCAACCCATTGCGCGCCCAGGTACCCGTCTGCTATCGACGTATCCAAACGGATCTCATCACGATCCGCCAACCGGACGCGTGCACCCTGACGCGGACCATGCCCGACCCGGAGAAGCGCATGCAAATTCCACAGTGGACACTACCGCGCCGAAGAGGTCGCACCATCGCGGCAGCCTTGCTCGCCGCCGCCGTCGTAGGCGCGTTGACCGCCCCTGGTGCCGGCGCCGCACCCGCGCAACCGCAGCCCGACAAGGCGTCGCACGCCGCTGGCCCCGGCCCCGACGGTCGCGCCGCGAAGGACAAGGACAACCGGACCGGTGTTGCCTCGCCCACCGCTACCCAGCTCGCCGCCGCCCGGCGGTACGGCACCCTGCACTGGAACGCTCTCGGTACCCCGGACTCGGTCGGGCTCCCGTCCGTCCTGACGCCGGCGGCGCAGGGCGCGCAGGCGCTGCCCGCCGACCCGGTCGCCGCCGCGCGGCAGTACCTGGTCGACAACCAGGATCTGTACGGCCTGGACGCGGCCGCGGTGGGCGCGATGGACACCGTACTCACCCAGCACATCGGCGCCGGCTGGGTCGTCCAGTTGCAGCAGCGCTTCGGCGACCTGCCGGCCGGCCACGACGGTCTGGTCAGCCTGCTGATCGCCAACGGCGCCGTGGTGCACGTCAGCTCCACGCTCGCCCGCGACACCAGCGCTCCGGCCCCGGCCACGCTCACCGCGAAGGACGCGGTCAACGCCGCGCTCGCCGACGCGGGCCTGACCGCCGACCAGCTCGCATCCGGTGACGCACGCCTGGTGGCGGTACCGACGCCGACCGCGGGGAACCGGGCGGCGTACCAGGTGACGATCATCGGCAAGGACACCGCCGACCCGTCCGCGTACACCACCTACGTCGATGGGATCACCGGCGCGGTGCTGGTGCGCGAGGATCTGGTCGACTTCGACTCGGACAACCCGGAGTGGGCGGTCTACCCGGCCAGCCCGCCGCAGGGCACGCTGACCGGCGACCCGCGGGTGGTGTGGTGCCTGACCGCGACCGCCGGCTGTGTACGCCAGGTCAGCGACCCGAACAGTGGCCAGGCATGGGATCTGAACCTGACCACCGGAGAGCCGACCTTCACCACCTCGGGCAACTCCACGCACGACTTCCTGCAACTGGGCGGCGGTACCACGCCGACCGATGCGACCACCAGCCCGACGCGGAACTACATCTACCCGTTCACCGACCAGTGGCATGTGGCCAAGTGCGATCCGGCCGGCTTCACCTCGGCGCAGCGCAACGACGCCGACGCCGCGATCGCCAACCTGTTCGCGATGCACAACCGCATGCACGACTGGGCTTTCAACCTCGGCTTCACCGAGGCGGCCTGGAACCTGCAGGTGGTCAACCTCAGCGGCCAAGGGCTGGGCGGCGACGCGGAGCAGGGCCGGGCCCAGTCCAACGCGCTGGGTGGCAGCCGCAACAACGCCAACCAGAGCACCGGCCGCGACGGCCTGCCGCCGACCACGAACATGTTCCTCTGGCAGCCGCAGGCCGGGGCGGCCTATCCGCCCTGTGTGGACGGTGACTACGACATGACGGTCGTCGGCCACGAGTACACCCACGCCATCTCCAACCGGATGGTCGCCGGGCCGAACAGCGGCATCAGCGGCGCACAGGGCGGTTCGATGGGCGAGGCGTGGAGCGACCTGACCGCGATCGAGTACCTGTACGAGAACGGGTACCGGGCGGTGGGCGACACGCCGACCGTCGTCGGCGCCTACGTCACCGGCAACAACAGCGTCGGCATCCGGGACTACGACGCGGAGAACAGCCCGCTGAACTACTCCGATGTCGGCTTCGACCTGACCGGGCCGGAGGTGCACGCCGACGGCGAGATCTGGGTGGCGGCCAATCTGCGGCTCCGCGACGCCTTCATCCACCGTTACGGCCAGGGCACGCCGAAGCTGCAGCTGCAGTGCGCCAATGGACAGGTCCCGGTCGAGGCCTGCCCGGGTAACCGGCGCTGGATGCAGCTGGTCTTCGACTCGTACCTGCTGCAGGCGAACAGCAGCGTGACCATGCTGGACATGCGTGACAACATGCTCGCCGCGGACCTGGCGCGGTTCGGCGGAGCCAACCAGGACATCATCTGGAACGCGTTCGCCGAGTCGGGCATGGGCCGGGACGCCGCCACCACCGGTGGCAACGACACCGACCCGACCCCGAGTTTCGCCTCGCCGCTGGCGGACAACGCCACCGTCACGCTCAGCACGGTGGGCCAGTCGGCGGGCAAGGTGGTACGCCTCTACGTGGGCGACTACGAGGCGCGGGCGACACCGATCGCGGACACCGACCCGGCCACCCCGATCCCGGACACCTTCCAGGTCGTACCGAACAAGGATCTGGAGTTCACCGCGGTGGGGCCGGGCCTGGGTACCACCAAGTTCAGCCGGGCCTTCCCGGCCGGGCAGAGCAAGCAGATGAGGCTGGACCTGCCGACCAACCTGGCGTCCAGCGCGGCCGGCGCGACGGTAAGCGGCGACGGGGTCAACCTGGACAAGCTGATCGACGACACCGAGTCGACCGACTGGGCTTCGCTTAACGGCGTGGCCGGCAAGCAGGTCACCGTCGACCTGGCCGGTGACGCCCCACAGCTGGTGGACCGGGTGAACCTCAGCGCGCTGCTGCGCCCGGCCATCACCGGTGATGTGGACCCGGGTGGCCAGAACAGGTTCAGCGCGCTGGCGTCCTTCCAGATCCTCACCTGCAACGACGCGGTGGCCGACTGCTCCACCGGCTCGGGGTACCAGGTGGCGTACACCAGTGCGCCGGATGCCTTCCCGGGCGGCGCGTTCCGGCCAACCGCAGGGCAGCTGAACCTGCGCTCGTTCGCCATAAAGCCGAGCCTTGCCACCCACGTGCGGCTGGTGGTGCTCAACAGCCAGTGCACCGGCAACCCGCTCTACGCCGGCGAGCAGGACAACGACCCGACCGCGGCGACCGACTGCGCCACGGCGAGCCCGACCGCGGCCCAGGTACGCGTCGCGGAACTGCAGGTCTACGGCTCGTGAGGCTGATACCGGGCCCGGTGGCGACCCACCGGGCCCGGTATCCGCCAGCCCGGCATCCACTATGGACGATCAGCCCCGCGGCCTGCTTGCGCCGCGGGGCGTTCGGGTACCCCGGTGCGCCGGCTGCCCGCCCCGCGGTGCCGCGTCGGTCAGGCCGAGGTACTCCACCATGCACCGGGTCTGGTACTCGAACCACGCCGACCGTTCGTCGATGGTGTTCTTCAGCCGATCGAAGACATCGAAACTGATCGCGCCGAACAGTTCGGTCCAGGCGATCAGCCCGCGCGCCATCGCCTGCTCCGGTAGGCCGGCGGCCACCGCGCCGGCTGCCCGCCGTACCTCCGGGCGCAGCGCTCGCGGCAGCGGCGGCGCCGGAGGAGAGGTTTCGGAGGCGAGCAGCCCGCTGGCGTGAGCGTCGGCGAGGATCGCACCGAGTACCAGCACCGGACGGGTGGCCGGGCCGACGGTGGCCTGCGGTGCCACGTACCCCGGGACCGGGCTCCCGTACAGCAGCGCGTACTCGGCCGGGTGGGCCACCGCCCAGTGGCGCAGCGCCACGGCGACCGCGATCCATCGCCCGGCCAGGTCGGCCCGGTCCTTCACGGCCGCGTCGGCCGCCTCGGCGACCTCGCCCATCGCGTCGTACCCGTCGATGATCAGCTCGGTGAGCAGGTCGTCGCGGCTGGCGAAGTAGCGGTACAGCGCCGAGGAGACCATCCCCATGTCTCTGGCCACGGCGCGCAGCGAAAGGTTGGCGCCATCCGCGGCCAGGTGCCTGCGGGCGATCGTCTTGATCTCGTCGGTCATCTCGGCGCGGACCCGGGCCCTGATGGAACCGGCGCCGGTGGAGGTAGCTGCCATGCCGGAAGTATGGCACACATCCGAGAGCAGTGCTCTTGACTGCGAGCGCCATGCGGGAGACTATGGGACGCAACCGAGAGCACTGCTCTCAAGCGTGCCCCGGAAGGGCACGCCAAGCCAGACAAGCGTGCCCGGAAGGGCACGCCAAGCCAGACAAGCGTGCCCGGAAGGGCACGCCAAGCCAGAACAGCGTGCCCCGGAAGGGCACGCCAAGCCAGAACCGAAGACAGGAGATCCCGATGGGCCTGCACGTGATCGTCGGCGCCGGTGCGGTCGGCCGCACCACAGCCACGCTGCTCGCCGGGCGCGGCGAGCGGGTACGCATCGTCAGCCGGCGCGGCACCGGCCCCGAGCACCCACAGGTGGAACGGGTCGCCGCGGACGCCACCGACGCGCAGCGGCTGGCCGGCCTCGCCGCCGGTGCCCAGGCGCTGTACAACTGCGCCAGCCCGCTGTACCACCGCTGGTTCACCGACTGGCCGCCGCTGGACGCGGCGCTGCTGGCCGCCGCCGAGCGGAGCGGCGCAGTGCTGGCCACGGTCAGCAACGTGTACGGGTACGGGCCGACGGACGCCCCGATCACCCCGCAGACCCCGATCGCGGCCCGGCACCCGAAGCTGCGGCTGCGCGCCGAGATGTGGGCGGAGGCGAAGCGGCTGCACGAGGCGGGCCGGATCCGGGCGACCGAGGTGCGCGGCAGCGACTACATCGAGGCGAACTCCATCTTCAGCTTCGTGCTCCGGGAGCCGCTGCTGGCCGGCCGGCGGGCCTACGTACCCGCACCGCTGGACGTACCGCACAGCTGGACCTCGATCACCGACGTGGCCCGCACCGTGATCGCCGTGGCGGGCGATCCGCGCGGGCACGGCGAGGCGTGGCTGGTGCCGACCAACCCGCCGCAGACCATCCGCCAGCTCGCCACCCGGTTCACCCAGGTGGCCGGCGTACCGGCGCCGAAGCTGACCTCCGTGCCGTACCCGGTCCTGTGGCTGGCCGGCCTCGGCAGCACCATGCTGCGCGAGCTGCGCACCACGCGGTACCAGTTCACCCGGCCGTTCGTGCTGGACTCCACGCTCACCGAGCGCACCTTCGGGCTGGCGCCGACTGACCTGGACAACGCATTGAAGTCGCTGGTCGAGCAGTGACGAGCGTGCCCGGGCACGGGGGACCCGAGCGAGGTAGGGCCAGCGGTCGCGAATCGGCGGGAACCAGCGTGAGTACCCTGCCGACTACCTACCCGTGCGGGCTGGGCCCGCCGCAAAATCGGGCTTTCGAGTGAGAGGTTCCCGAAATGGGACGAGCAGGTCGTGCGGTGCTGGCGATGGTCGGCGTGGTGCTGGTGGCGGTCTTCGGCTTCGCCGGTACCGCCGCCGCGCACGTGACGGTCAGTCCAGGCGAGGCGGAGCAGGGCGGAGAGGCGCAGGTTTCCTTCACGGTGCCGACCGAGAGTGACACCACCTCCACCACGAAGGTGGAGATCGTCATCCCCACCGACGCACCGATCGCGTCGGTCTCCGTCCAGCCCGTCCCCGGCTGGACCGCCGCCAGCACGACCACCAAGCTGGCCCAGCCGGTCACCAACGACGACGGCGTCCAGGTGACCGAGGCGGTCAGCCGGGTCACCTGGACCGCCGATTCGGCGGCCACCGCGATCAAGCCGGGCCAGTACCAGCTGTTCAACCTTACGGTGGGCCCGCTGCCCAAGACCGACCATGTCGTCTTCAAGGTGCTGCAGACGTACTCGGACGGCAAGGTGGTGCGCTGGATCGAGGAGCAGCAGCCGGGCCAGCCGGAGCCGGAGAACCCGGCGCCGGTACTGAAGCTGGTGCCGCCGGCCGCGGGCGACGGCGGGGGTTCGGCGCCGGCGGCCAGCACACCACC
>JAFMQQ010000769.1 GCA_017354595.1 Micromonosporaceae bacterium | reverse complement strand
CCTGATCGGCGTCGGTGACATCGGCGAGCGTGGCGGTGGCCGCCTGGCCCAGTTCCCGCTCGCCGGCGGCGAGCCGATCGGTATCGATACCCACCAGCGCGACCCGCGCGCCCTCGGCCACAAACGCCCGGGCGGTCGCCATGCCGACGCTGCCCTCACCACCACTGATCAGCGCCACGCGCCCGGTTAGCCGTCCCACCCGACCATGCTCGCCCCGGCGGCCACCCGCGTCTATGTGGCGACCGCACAGAAGCGTCAGAGGGATCCCCGCTCGACCACCCATTCGGTCGCCTGTCCGGTGACCATGGCGATGCGATCGAAGTCGGTGTCATAGTGCAGAACGGTCGCGCCGTCCAGCTCCGCGGTGGCGGCGATGATCAGATCGGGTAGCCGGAAGTTGCGATGCTGGCTGGCCCTGGCGAGTTCCCGGTGCACGTCGAGAGCCCGGTCCATCGCTTCCCGGCTCACGTCGATCCAGCGGTGTCCGTGCAGCGCCTGCCACAGGATCTCGTATGCCTTCGGATCCGGCGCGCTGTTGAGGTACTCCATCGCCGTCATCTGGCAGCCGGCCAACCTACCCTGGGCCAGCAGCGTCTCGAAGCGCCGCCGCACCTGTGGATGGCGGCCCTGGAGCACGAAGACGGAGGTATCGGCGAGGTAGACGCGGCCAGCCATCAGGCGGCCCGATCGCGTCGAGCGTCCTCCTCAAGCCGCGACAGGTCGCGCCCACCACCGTGGCGCCACGCCTGATCGGAGTCGGTGAAGTCCATCGGGACGCTGTCGAGTGCGGCGATGATATCGGCTGCTTGCCGTCTGAGCGCGAACGCGTGCAGGGCCGCGTTGATGGTTGCGACCTTGGTCTCCGTGCCCAGCTCTTCGCGGGCGGCGTCGAGCCACTCGTCGTTCACGTCGACAGTGATGCGCGTCATGGCCAAGACAGTACACCAAGATCGCCGCGTCCACCGCACCACAGGCGGGGCTCTTCTGGTGTCATACGGGCGTCTGGTCGGGCATCCGCTCGGGTGCTGCTGGGCCCGGGGGGTGGGCACGACGACTCTGATGCGCCAGCTGATCGAGGCGGGCCTTGCGGGTCTCGATGAAACCGAGGCGGCAGTTGCCGGCGCTAGACGACGCGGGCGGCGGGTACGACCGGGATCGGCGCCGGTACCACGGTGTGCCGGCCGAGCACCGGCGAGCCGTCCACCGCGCGGCCGACCTCGATGGTTTCCTCGATCTGCCGGGCCAGTTCCAGGTCTCCGGTGGTCACTCCGCGGACCTTGCTGGTACGCAGCACCAGCGTCGCGGTCTCCGGGTCCGGCCGGGATACCCGGGCGGCCCGGCCGAGCCGTTCGCGGAGCCGGCCCAGCTCCTCCAGCAGCCGATCCATCTCACTGATCGGCAGGGTCACCGTGCGCACCAGCGCCTGACCGCTGCCGGCCCAGTTCGGCAGCTCGCCCAGCGCGGCGCGTACTTCATCGTCGGTTAGCGGGATGTCGTCTTCGAGGCGCTCATCGGTCACAGATTGGTATTTCCCAGATAACAGTCTGATTAACCGTGTGCCAATTAATCCTGTGTCACTGGAGGTGCGGTGACCGGAGGTGCGGTGACTGGGGGTGGTGCGGTATCGGGCGGCAGTGTCGGGGGCGGGCGGTTCGGCGGCCCGGCCGGCAGCAGCAGGACCGCCGCGACCAGCCCGGTCAGGACAGCGACCACCGGCCGTGCGGCGCCCGAGCCACTCCCGCCCAAGCCACTCCCGGCCAAGCCGCTGGCGGCCAGCCAGCCGGCATAGACGGCGAGCGCCGCGACGATGGTCCGCACCAGCAGCGGCACCCGGCGCACCAGTCCCGGGTACCGGGGGATCATCGGTACCAGCAGCAGCCGGGCGAACAGCAGCGTGTCCACCACCAGCCAGGCGAAGAACCCCTGCCACACGTGGGAGAGCAGACCGGAGAGCAGCAGCACCAGACCCAGCGCCGCCAGCGGTACGCCGACCAACCGCAGCGCGAACCGCAGCCGCTCGTCGCGCGGCTGCGGTACCGGCAAATCGGCGCCCGCCAGCCGACCCTGGTGGGTGGCGAGCCGGCTCAGCGCGACGCGTACCGCGGTGGCGGCGGCGACCGCCAGCACCAGCCAGCCGGTACGCTGCTCGATCGGCGCCATGGCACCGGGATCCACGCTCCGTCCACTGTAGCTCCACAGTGGACGGACGAGGTACGGCGCGGCGAGTGTCCAGCCGTACGCGCCGAGTGCCGCGGAGGCGACCCGTACCGGCTCGGCGAGCAGGGCCGCCGGGGCGCGG
>JAFMQQ010000768.1 GCA_017354595.1 Micromonosporaceae bacterium | reverse complement strand
CGAAGACGACCGGACCGTCGGCGCCGAACCGCTCCCGGCACAGGGTGATCGTGGGCGGCACGGTGGCGACCCAGTCCAGGCCGTAGAAGAGAATGAAGATCAGCATGCTCGGGTGGACACTGTTCGCGAACAGGTCCGGCAGCACCAGTAGCGACAGGCCACGCAGCAGGTAGTACCCGCCGAGCAGGTACCGCGAGTCGAACCGGTCGGTGAGCCAGCCGGAGAATACGGTACCGACGACATCGAAGATGCCGACCAGGGCGAGCAGGCCGGCGGCGGCGGTCTCCGGCATGCCGTGGTCGTGTGCGGCCGGGATGAAGTGCGTACCGACCAGACCGTTCGTACTCGCCCCGCAGATGGCGAAGCCACCGGCGAGCAACCAGAAGGTGCCGGTACCTGACGCGGTACGCAGGCTGCGCAGCGCGCGCCGGGCGGCACCCTTGGTGGGAACCGGCTTCGGCACCGCCTCGCTGGCGCCGTACGGTGCCAGGCCCAGATCCGCCGGGTGCTCCCGCAACAGCCAGCCGACCAGCGGTACCACCGCGAGCGCGACCCCGGCCACGGTGAGCGCCGCGGCGCGCCAGCCGTGCGCGGCGACCAGTTGGGCCAGCACCGGCAGGAAGATGAGCTGCCCGGTGGCCCCGGCGGCGGTGAGCACGCCGGTCACCAGCCCCCGCCGGGCGACGAACCAGCGCCCGGTCACCGTGGCGACGAACGCCATCGCCATCGAGCCGGTACCCAGGCCGATCAGTACCCCCCAGCACAGCACGAGCTGCCACGAGGCGCGCATGAAGATGGTGAGGCTGCTGCCGGCGGCGACCAGCAGCAGCGCGCTGGCGACCACCCGCCGCATCCCGAAGCGCTCCATCAGCGCCGCGGCGAACGGCGCGGTGAGCCCGTAGAGCAGCAGGTTGACCGAGACCGCGGCGCCGATGGTTGCGGTGGACCAGCCGAACTCGGCCCGCAGCGGGTCGATCAGTACGCCGGGGGTGGCGCGGAAGCCGGCGGCGCCGACGATGGCGACGAACGAGATGGCGGCCACCGCCCAGGCGCGATGTGGTTTCACCGGCCCATCCTGGGCCGATCCGGGCGGGATCGCGAGTGGCTTTATCGCCGCGGCGCGTCAACATCCCGCCAGGGGCGCGCGACGAGCGTCACACAACCCAGTTCGGAATCACCTTGTCGCCGGCCGGTACCGCGCAGGTCTGGCCAACCACGGTGCCGTCCAACGGGTACGCCCGCATCCCGGCCGGAGCGACCACCAGCGCGGCGAATCCGTGTGGCGAGTCGACGCTCACCCGGCGCGGCATGTCCGCCGGGATCACCACCGTGTCACCATCCACAATGGAGTGTGCGACTCCATCCAGCTCGACCGTGGCGGCGCCGGCCAGCACCGTCCAGATCTGCTCGGTGTCGATCGCGTGCAGCGGGCCGGACTGTCCCGGCCGCATCTCCACCCGCCACACCGCCTGCCCGGCGCCGCCCTGGGTCGGCGATGCGAGCGTGGTCATCACGGCGTTTGGCGTCTCGGTCCGCCGGCTGTCGGAACGGTGGATGACGGGCATCGGGTACTCCCCTTAGGATAGACAACGTGGTTGTCAGGATAGTGAACCAGGTTGTCCATCGTGTCAAGTGACCCGCCCGGCTTCGAACTGCCACTGCGCCTGCTACTCGGCTTCCGGGTACTCATCGACGAGCTGCACGCCGAACTCGATCGCCAGGGGCACGGGGCGATGCGGCCGCTGCACGGCTTCGTCCTCCAGGCGATCGCCCGCGGCTCGACGACCGCGGCCGAACTGGGCCGCCGGCTGGGCATCTCGAAGCAGGCGGCCGCGAAGCACATCGATACGCTCGAGCGGCTGGGCTATGTACGGCGCGGCACCGACCCGCACGACGCGCGCAGCAGGACGGTCGCGCTCACCGACCGGGGCGCCGACGCGCTCACCCGGTCGGCACGCATCTTCGACAGGCTGCGCGACCGCTGGGCCGCCATCCTCGGCGAGAAGCGCCTGCGCGCGCTCGAGGCGGACCTGCGCAAGGTGACCCCGGCAGACGCTTTCCCGCTCGACATCCCGGGCTGGTTCGGTAGCTCCTGATCCGGCAGGATCTTACGGTTGTCTGACGCGGCAGGCCCGCTGCGCCCGATCGGCATACCATCGCCGGGTGCGAATGCTACGGAGCCTGCTGCTGGTCACCGTGACACCGGTGGCGCTGGCCGCCGTCGGGCTGGTGCATCCGCGTTCGCTCAACCCGGCGACCGCCGCGATGTGGGCCGACATGCACGTCTGGCTGCTGCCGGT
>JAFMQQ010000767.1 GCA_017354595.1 Micromonosporaceae bacterium | reverse complement strand
TGACCGTACCGACCGTGTTCCAGGTCCAGTCGCTGGCATGCGGGTCCCGGGGATCGCCGCGGAACAGCGTGTCAGGTGCGGCCACCGTACCGCCCGGCACGTTGAAGTCGTAGGTCATCACGTTCGTCCAGTCGAGGTAGTGGACGAAGGAGGCCAGCTCGTAATAGGTGGTGGAGCTGCGCGCGGCCGGCAGCGCGGCGGTCAGCAGGTAGTGCTCTCCGGTACTGCGCCCCAACGCGTCCAGCTGGCGCCGGAACTCGGCCGCCAGCAGTGTCGCGTTGTGCCGGTCGGCCGGTCCATAGTCGACATTCCCGCCGCCGAGCGCGGTCGGGTACTCCCAGTCCAGGTCGATACCGTCGAAGACACCGGCCGCCGCGCCGGACCCGCCGGCACCCTCCGGCCAGCCACCACCGGCCAGGTCGCCGTTGATGAAAGTGGACAGACACGCGGCGACGAAGGCCTGCCGGCGCGCGGGTGTCGCGGCGACGTCGGCGAACCAGGTCGACTTGGTCCAGCCGCCGAGCGAGATCTCCACCCGCAGGCCGGGATGGGCCTTCTTCAACTTGCGCAGCTGGTTGAAGCTGCCGTACAGGTGCTGGCCGGGATCGGCTGCGTCGTCGGCCACCCCGTCCACCGAGTTCCCGGCGGTGTACGGCTGCTGGTAGTCGGCCCACGGGTCGAGCACGTCGCAGCTGACCGCACCGGTAGCCGGGTCGAAGCCGGGTACGCCGAACGCGTACTGGATGACGTTGAGCCGGTCGGCCGGGATGTCCTTGACGTAGTAGCCACGGCCGTACACGTCCCAGTCGGCGAAGTAGGCGCTGACCACCGAGCGGGGCGCGGCTGGGGACCAGACCGGGGCGGGCGAGGAGGAGGCCGAGGCGGGCGCGGCGGCCGCCAGTCCGGCGGCGAGCGGTAGAACGGCGAGCATAAGGAACCGTCTCATCCGGACAGAGTCGCCGAGGCCGATACCTCTGTCAAGAGTCCTTACTATTTGCCGCGCTCTAACCTGGTCTGATGCGCACCCGACCGCGACACCTCGGGTTGATCGCGTTGATGGGTTCGCTCACCGCGATCGGCCCGATGGCCATCGACATGTACCTGCCGGCGTTTCCCGTGCTGGCCAACCACTTCCACGCCACCCAGTCACAGGTACAGCTGACCCTGACCGCGTGCCTGGCCGGGATCTCGCTCGGCCAGCTGCTGGTGGGACCGGTCAGCGACGCGCTGGGCCGGCGCCGGCCGCTGGTGGTCGGGGTGGTCGCCTACACCGTCGCCTCGCTGGCGTGCAGCATCGCTCCGTCGATCTACGCGCTGGTCGGACTGCGCCTGGCGCAGGGCCTGGGCGGCGCCGCGGGCATGGTCATCGCGCGGGCTGTGGTACGCGACCTGTTCGAGGGGGTCGCGCTGGCCCGCGCCTTCTCGCTGCTGATGCTCGTCACCCAGGTGGCGCCGGTGGTCGCCCCGGTGCTCGGCAGCCAGTTGCTGCGGGTCACCTCCTGGCCGGGGCTGTTCCTGGTGCTCGCCGGGTACGGCCTGGTGCTGCTGCTCGGCGTTGTATTCGCAGCGCGGGAGACGCTCCCCCGCGGGCTGCGGCGCACCGGCGGGTTGGCCGACTCGCTGCGCACCTTCCGCGCGCTCGCCGCCGAACGGGCCTTCATCGGGTACGCGATCTCGGGCGGGCTCGCCTTCGCCGCCATGTTCGCCTACATCTCCGGCTCCTCCTTCGTGCTCCAGGACATCTACCGGGTCTCGGCCCAGTGGTACGGCGTCATCTTCGCGGTCAACGCGACCGGCCTCATCCTGGCCAACCTGGTCAACAGCCTGCTGGTCGGCCGGCTGGGACCACGCCGGATGCTGGTCGGCGCGCTGCTGCTCAACCTGGCCGCGGGAGTGGGCGTACTGGTGGCGACCGCGGAACCCGGGCACCACCTCGCCCTGCTGCTGCCGCCGCTGTTCCTCGTGGTGGCCAGTGTCGGCTTCGTCGCGCCGAACACCACGGCCCTCGCGCTGGCCAACCATCCCCGGGAAGCCGGTACCGCCGCCGCGCTGCTGGGCATGCTCCAGTTCGTCATCGGCGCGGCGGCCGCGCCACTGGTCGGGCTGGGCGGTGCCAGGACCGCGGTACCGATGGGTATGGTGATCGCTGGGCTGGGCATGCTTGCCAACGCGGTGTTCTGGAGCCTGTGCCACGGCGACCGGCCCGCCGCGGCGCAACGCGGCACCCTGGCCGGGGCGGAGGTAGCGCAGTGACGGTGTACGTCGGTTCGTACGGTTCGGGCATCACGGTCTTCGCCCGGGA
>JAFMQQ010000766.1 GCA_017354595.1 Micromonosporaceae bacterium | reverse complement strand
CTTAACCGGTGCTTGCTCTGGTACCACTCCGGTATGGACAAACGACCATCGATGGAGGTCACCTCGCTGACGATCGGTGCGCCAGATCCCCGGCGGCTGGCCGCCTTCTACGCCGGCATGCTCGGCTGGCCGCTCGTCCACGAGGACCCGCCCCGGCCGGGCATGCCGCCGGAGGACGGCTGGGCGCAGATCCGGCCACCGGCCGGCCGGATCGGGCCCAGGCTGAGCTTCGAGTACGAGGCGCAATGGAGACCGCCGGTCTGGCCCAGCCAGGCCGGCCGGCAACACATCACGCAGCACCTGGACATCGAGGTGACCGACCTGGACGCGGCGGTGGCACACGCCGTCGCGTCCGGCGCCCGGCTCGCCGACCGCCAGCCGCAGCAGGATGTGCGGGTCATGCTCGATCCCGCCGGCCACCCGTTCTGCCTGTTCATCAACGCATGAGCGACTGCCACCAGCCGTCCACCGGGGGCGGGTCGGCCAGGTCGATCCGCTCGCCGGGCCGGGGTACCGCCAGCGCCACGTCGCGCGCCTTCGCCTCCCGCCACAGCCGGTCCACCGGCTCGCCCCAGGCATGGAAGGCGAGCACGAAAGTTGCCCAGTGCACCGGTACCAGCAACCCGCGGCCTGGCTCCCCGGCCTGCAGTTCGAGGTGGGCCGTGACCGCCTCCTCCGGCGTCATATGGATCTCCGGCCACCGCACGTCGTACGCCCCCACCTGGATCAGGTTCGCGTCGAACGGGCCGTACCGCTCGCCGATCCCGGCGTACCCGTCGAAGTAGCCCGAGTCGCCGGTGTAGAACACCCGCCGGGTCGGGCCGGCGATCACCCAGGATCCCCAGAGCGTGTAGTCGCGGGCAAGGGTACGGCCGGAGAAGTGCCGGGCCGCCGTGGCGACCAGCCGCAGCCGTTCCAGCGAGACCTCCTCGCCCCAGTCCAGCTCGACGATGCGCGAGTCCGGCACGCCCCAGCGGGACAGGTGCGCCCCGACGCCCAGCGGTACCACGAACGGGGCGGTGCCGGCCGGCGAACCGGGATCGCGGGCCAGTGCCCGGATGGTGGCCATGTCCAGATGGTCATAGTGGTCGTGCGAGATGACGACCGCGTCCACCGGCGGCAGCGCCGGCAGCGGTACCGGTGGCGGGTGCAGCCGGCGCGGCCCGACCCGTTGCGACGGCGAGCAGCGCTTGCTCCACACCGGATCCAGCAGTACCCGGGCGCCGTCGATCTCCACCAGCGTGGATGCGTGCCCGTACCAGGTCAGCGCGTCACCCGCCGCCGGTCGGGCCCCGCCGTCGAGAAGTGGTACCGGGCCGGCCGGCCTGCGGCTGGCCGTATCACCGAACAGGAACTCGCGCAGCATGCCGCGCCGCTGCGGCGCGGCCGGCACAACGCTGGTACGCAACGGGTTGCGGAACTTGCCATCCCGGTACTGTGGCGAGGCGGCGACGCGCGCCGCCCGGTCCCCGCTGGGCCGGGCACCGAAGGCGGCCGGCCCTACCATGCCCGCCCCGAACGCAGCTCGGCGCTCGCTGGCGCCCCCGCCTCGTGCTTCACCATTGCACCGCGATGTACTTCGTCTCGAGGTACTCCAGCAGGCCGTCGTGGCCGCCCTCGCGACCGATGCCGCTCTGCTTCACACCGCCGAAGGGTGCGGCCGGGTCGGAGACCAACGCCCGGTTCAGCCCGACCATCCCGCTCTCCAGCGCCTCGCTGACCCGCAGCCCGCGGGCCAGATCCCCGGTGTACACATAGGACACCAGACCGTACTGGGTCGCGTTCGCGGCGGCGATCGCCTCCTGTTCGGTGTCGAAGACGACCACCGGCGCGACCGGCCCGAAGATCTCCTCGGCCAGGATCGAAGCGGTCGGCGGCACATCGGTCAGTACCGTCGGCGGGTAGAAGAAGCCCGCCGTCTCCGGTCTCGCGCCGCCGGTGGCCACCCCCGCGCCCGCCGCGACCGCATCGTCCACAAGGGACGCCACCTTGTCCCGGCCGGCCGCGTTCACCAGCGGACCCAGCTGTACCCCGTCCGCCAGGCCAGGACCCATCCGCAGCTCGCCCATGGCCCGGGCGAACGCGGAAATGAAGGCCTCCGCGATACCGCGCTGGACGAAGAACCGGTTCGCCGCCGTACACGCCTCGCCGCCGTTGCGCATCTTGGCCAGCATCGCGCCGGCCACCGCCGCATCCAGATCCGCGTCGTCGAAGACCAGGAACGGTGCGTTCCCGCCCAGCTCCATCGACGTACTCACCACGCAATCGGCCGCCTCCCGCAGCAACCGCTGCCCCACCTCGGT
>JAFMQQ010000182.1 GCA_017354595.1 Micromonosporaceae bacterium | reverse complement strand
TGAGTCCCGCGATGACACCACGCGCATCGGGCCGCCAGTACGGTGCGAAGAGGCCGGAGAACGCCGGTACGAAGTAGCAGCCGCCGGTGTCCGGTACCTGCGCCGCCAACTCGTTGATCTCCGGTGCGCTGCCGATGATGCCGAGGTTGTCCCGCAACCATTGCACCAGCGCGCCGGTGACCGCGATCGAGCCCTCCAGCGCGTACACCGGCGGCTGGGAGCCGATCTGGTACCCGAGCGTGGTCAGCAACCCCCGCTGGCTGGGTACCGGCTCGGTGCCGGTGTTGAGCAGCAGGAAGGAACCGGTGCCGTAGGTGCACTTCGCCTGGCCGGGATCGAAGCAGGTCTGGCCGAACAGCGCCGCCTGCTGGTCGCCCAGGGCGCTGGCCACCGGTACCCCGCCGAGACCTGCGGTCGCCTCACCGTACACATAGGAGGATGGCAGGATCTCGGGCAGGATGGCCCGGGGTACCCCGAACGTGGCGAGCAGATCGGCATCCCAGTCCAGTGTGGACAGGTTCATCAGCATGGTACGGCTGGCGTTGGTGACGTCGGTGGCGTGCCGGCCGGTCAGCCGCCAGATGAGCCAGGTGTCCAGGGTGCCGAACAGCACGTCGCCGCCGGCCGCCCGGCTGGCCAGCTCGGGGTCGTTCGCCAGCAGCCAGCGGATCTTCGGCCCGGCGAAGTAGGTGGACAGGGGAAGGCCACAGGCTTCCCGGAACCGGTCCAGCCCCTGGCCGCCGGCGAGCTCCTCGATGATCCGGTCGGTGCGGGTGTCCTGCCAGACGATCGCCGGGTGTACCGGTTCGCCGGTGGCCGCGTCCCACAGCAGGGTTGTCTCGCGCTGGTTGGTGATGCCGATGGCGGCCAGGTCGGCCCGGGACAGGCCGGCGCGGTCCAGCGCGCCCTGCGCCACCGCCTGGACGTTGTGCCAGATCTCGGCGGCGTCGTGCTCGACCCAGCCGGGCTGCGGGTAGAACTGGCGGTGCTCACGCTGGTCGAGCGCGACGATCGCGCCGCCGGCGTCGAAGACGATGCAGCGGGTCGAGGTGGTTCCCTGATCGATGGCTGCCACGTACCGGGAGGTCACCGGCCCAGTGTGCCAGCCGGCACGGCGGTGCGGGCCACCCGGCTGGTCGCCGAGTTCGCCCGGCTCACCGGGCGGCTCTCGGTGATCTGGCTGGCGATCGCGGCGAACATCGCGTACCGGGTCTATGTGGACCGGGTCGACGGCCTGATCACCGGCTTATGGCGGGCCGGTTGGCCGCAGCGGCTGCTGCTGGTCGCGGTCGTCGCCGGGCTCGGCGCGCCGGTGGTGTATGTCTTCGCCGGCTGGTTGAGCAAGTGGTGGCGCCGCATCCGCGAGCGGATGCGCGAGCGCCGGGTGGCGGCGGACGCTCCGCGGCGCCGGGAGGTGCTGCTGCGCTCGGCGCTGGCCCGGCTCCCCGGGCCGGTACTCGACCACTTCGCGCACGCGGCGCGCTGGGTCCGGCCGCGCACCGGTGAGCAGCTGGTCTTCGCCGGTGCGGCGCAGACGGTAACCCTCCTCACCATCTGCATCGGCTAGGAGTCCCCTGTGCTGTGTTGGTTTTGCGCGAAAGCGGTGCGTGGCACCTGTCGGTTCTGTGGGCGGGGACTCTGCGAGGATCACGCCAAGTTCGGACCGTCCCTGCTGGAGGTGCACCGCTCGCAGAGCCGGGGTCGGGCCGAGGGCCTGGTCGTGGAGGACGCCGTCCAATGTGGAACGTGCCGGCGGCGGCCGCAGCCGGTACCGATGCCTGAGCTGGACTGAGGGGTAGACGATGGGTGACTTTGACGACGTCCTGGCTGGCCGTCGCGTCGCCACTGACCTGCCCCGGGCTCCGCCAGGATCCCGCTGCGGCCGCGGCGCAGACCCATCACCTGCTCAGAGCGACGCACGACGTGGAGCAGCGCCTGGCCCAGTGGCGGAGCGCAGACAACGGCCAGGGCAGGTCCGGCTCGACCAGTTCCAGCTTCGGCCCCACCCAGCACTCCAGCATGGGTCAGGTCCAGCACGGCAGCATCGGCGTGTACCAAGCGGGTGTCGGGCGGGTCGGCGACCACGCGCCGCAGGGGTACCAGCCGCACATCGATGCGGACGGCGATGGCCATCCGGACCCGTACCCGGCGGTGCGGCACGCCGGCGGCAGCCTCGACATCCACCTGGACCGCAACCACGACGGCGTGACGGATACCGTGCTGCACGACCGCAACCACGATGGCCGGATCGAGTCGGGCGAGTACGACGAGGATTTCAACGGGACATCCGAGACCTACCAGCGGGACACCGACGCGACGGCTGGCTGGACACCAGGACCCGCCCAGATTCACGGTAGGCCGGGACAGCGGCGCGGAGCGCGATCACCTACTGTTCCCTACATGCCCTCGACGATCGTCACCAGTGACCTGCGCAAATTCTACGGCGAGGTACACGCCGTAGACGGCGTCTCGCTTGAGGTCCAGACCGGTGAATTCTTCGGCATCCTGGGGCCCAACGGTGCCGGCAAGACCACCCTGCTCGAGATCATCGAGGGTCTGCGCCAGGCGGACTCCGGTGAGGTGAGTCTGCTCGGCACGGCGCCCTGGCCGCGCAACCCGCGGCTGCTGCCCCGGATCGGCGTACAACTACAGGCGACGGCGTTCTTCGAGCGGCTCAGTGCGCGCGAGCAGATCCGCACCTTCGCCGCGCTCTACAACGTGCCCGACCGGGCCGCCGATGAGATGCTCGACGTGGTCGGTCTGGCGGAGAAGGCGGACACCCGGACCGGGCAGCTCTCCGGCGGCCAGGCGCAGCGCCTGTCCATCGCGTGCGCACTGGTACACGGGCCGGAGGTGGTGTTCCTGGACGAACCGACCGCCGCGCTCGACCCCCAGGCAAGGCACAACCTGTGGGACCTGCTGCGGGACATCAACCAGCAGGGCCGCACGGTCGTGCTCACCACGCACTACATGGACGAGGCCGAAGCGCTCTGCGATCGGGTCGCCATCATGGACGAGGGCAAGGTGCTGCAGCTCGGGCCGCCCGCGACCCTGGTACGTGGGCTGGACGCACCGACCCGCATCTCGATCGAACGGGGCCTACTCCCCGAGACCGAGGCGAAGCGCCTGTTCCCTGAGGCGGATGTGAGCGACGATGGCGTGTCCCTGACGATTGCCACCCGTAACCCCGCGGTCGTACTCGCCGAGTTGGCCGACCGCAATGCGCTACGCGGCCTGGCGGTACGCGGAGCCACCCTGGAGGATGTCTTCCTCACCCTGACCGGACGGGAGTACCGGGCATGAGAAGTCTGCTCAGCATCAGCCGGGCGATCTTCCTCGCCTACCGCCGCGACCGTGCCGCGGTGTTCTTCACCATCGGGTTCCCGTTGATGTTCCTGCTGCTCTTCGGTGGCCTGCTGAAGAACTCGGGGACGCCGAAGGTCAACGTGCTCGAGGTCGGCTCGGTGTCTATTGTGGACAGCATGCCGGCGGATGCACGCGCCGAGCTGGACAAGGTGATGACACTGACGAAGACGGGCGACCTCGCCACGGCGCAGGAGAAGGTGCGCAAGGGCGACGCGGACGCGGCCGTCAGCCAGCAGGGCGACCAGCTCAACGTGTACTACTCCGCGGCCGACCAGGTGAAGTCGGGCGCGATACGCACCATCTTCGAGAGCCTGGTACAGGCGACCGCCGGCCCGCCGAAGGTGGGCCTCGCCACGCACCAGGTGGAGGACCAGTCGCTGCAGGTCATCCAGTTCTACACGCCGGGACTGCTGGGCTGGGCGCTGGCCGCCGGCGGTACCGCTGGCGCGGCTCTGACCCTGGTCAACTGGCGCAAGACCAAGCTGATGCGCCGGCTGCGACTGGCCCCGGTGAGCAACAGCACCATCCTCGCGGCCCGGGTACTGGTCAGCGTCGGCATCGGTCTCGCCCAGATGGCGATCTTCATCGCCGTGGCGTCGATTCCCTACTTCGGGCTGAAGCTGACCGGTGACTGGTGGATGGCTATACCACTCGTGATCGCCGGTACCTTCGCCTTCCTCTCGGTCGGGCTGGTGGTGGGTGCGTTCACCAAATCGGAGGACGCGGCGCAGGGCATCGTGCAGCTCATCGTGCTGCCGATGGCGTTCCTCTCTGGCGCTTTCTTCCCGCTGGACGGTGCACCCAGCTGGCTGCAGGCCGTGTCACACGCGATGCCGCTGCGCTACCTGGTGGAGTCGATGCGCGACGTGATGGTACGTGGGGACTCGGCGGTCTCGGTGCTGCCGACGCTCGGCGGGCTGCTGCTGTTCGCGGCGGTTCTCTCCGTGCTCGCCAGCCGGCTGTTCCGCTGGGACGAGGTCTGAGCCCTACCCGACCGGGCCCGCCGGCCAGCCGGCGGGCCCAGCGGCGAGCCTGCCGGGGAGCCGGATCGCGGACGGCCGGGCCGGGTCGTGGAAGACCTCGTTCTCGGCGGCGAGCAGGTTGCGCGCGGTGGCGAGCGGTTCGCCGGTGCCGGGGTTACGCGCGTGCCGCGGGTGGGCGCCGCCCGCCACATGGACCCGGATCCGGTGCCCGGCGCGCAGCCGGTGCCCGACCGGCCACAGCTCGATCTCGACCGCGTGTACGCCGTCGGTGCCGGGCGTACCGCTCGCGGCCGGGGCATGCCCGCCCGGGGCGCGGCTGTGTGTCGGGTTGACCCGGGTCAGCCCGTCGGTCAGGTTCCACGACCGGCCTTGACTGTCTACTTCGCACAGTCGCACTTGGACATCGAAGTTCCTCAGCGAGGACCGGATGTAGATGACGGCCGTGACCGGGCCGATCAGCTCGTACTCCTCGGGCAGCGGTGGACTGGTGTAGACCAGTACGTCCGGACGGGCCTCCACGCTGCGGTTGTCCCGCCGCCCCGCTTCGGCGGTCAGCAGCGCGCCGCCCGGCGACGGGGTCGGATCGGCCGGGTCGTACCGGAACCGGTCCGGCTCGCTCTGCGCCGGGACCTGTGCCGCCAGGCCACCGCCGGCCTGCAGGTACCACTCCGTCCGCCCGGTCGGCGGCGGCCAGTCGGGCAGTTCGCGCCACTCACCGGTACCGCCGATCTGGATGCGTACCCCACCGGGGGTGGGCTCGCCGGCGGCCAGGGTGCGGAACCAGTCGATGGCCTGGCGCATCGAGAAACCCATCAGGCGTAGATCCGCGTGTGTCCATGGACCGATGACCAGGCGCGGCGACCGACCCGCCGCGCGCAGCGCCGTATAGTCACGCAGCTGCCAGGGCAGGAAGATGTCGTACCAGCCGCCGATCATGCATACCGGCGCGGTCACCTCGGCCACCCGGGTGTCGTGCACCCGGTCGGCCCAGTACGGGTCACCAGGCTCCGCGTGCGCGAGCCACTCCTGGAAGAACGCGACCGGCTGGCCGGTCACCAGAACGTCCACTTCAGACAGTGGCAGGTGGAGCAGGGCGCGGCGCAGCCGGGGCAGCGCCCGGGTCTGCTTGTAGGCGAAGGAGAGCAGCGAACCGCCCTGGTTGCTGGTGATCGTGGCCCAGTTGAGGATGGTGTCCAGTGAGTACGCCCCGCCGGCATAGGTCGGATCACGGAACCCGGAGGCAGTCACCGGTGCGCACATCCCCTTCAACGCCGGCCCGGCCTCGGCCGCGATCGCCCACTGGGTGAAGCCGACATAGCTCGGCCCGTACGTGAACAGGTTTCCGTCGAACCACGGCTGCGCCTGGATCCACGCCACGGTATCCAGGCCGTCCTCCCGCTCGTGCCGCATCGGTTCGAATACGCCACCGGAGTCGAACGTGCCGCGGCAACTCTGCAGCACGACGTGGAACCCGCGCTCGGCCATCGCCCGGCCGCTGGTCATACCCATGACCCCTTTGCGGCCGTACGGTGTGCGGATCAGGACGGTCGGCGCGGAAGGCAGGGCCGGGGCGTAGTGGTCGGCCCGCAGGATGACGCCGTCGCGCGCGCGCACCGGGAGGTTCCGGTCCACCCGTACCTGCCGGGTCACGGCCGGCGGCAGGCGGAGGTACCGCTCAACTACACGGCTACCAAGTGTCATCTCATGACGTTAGCTCTCGGGTACCGTGGGCGCCACGGCTTGGCACGGCGCGCCCTCCCGGGCGCCCGGGTACCGGTCGCCACACCCGCCTGGCCGACCCGGACGCCCCGGTCGACCTCGCCCGCGGGGCTTCTGCACTCTCCTCACCCGGTGAATCCGCGTCGGGCTGCCGGTCGTCGGCTGGCTCGCAGTGGTGCTTCTGCCGCTTACCACGCGGAGTGCTCTGCGCGCGACGGGGGCCCTAGCTCAATCGGAGCAACGCGTCAGCCGTCCGTCCACTGTGGTTGCTCGCCCGGCGCCGTTCGCCTCGGTGGCCGCGTTGGCTGTCGTACCCTTGGCGCAGCTCTATCAGGCGGCCAGTCTCGCTTGCGGCAACGTGGAGGCGGTGCTGCGTACCTGCCGGCGAGTGACGCCGCCTCGTTCTGTCACACCCACCATCTAGCTTTCAACCATGGTGGGCCATCTGCACGAGTTGACGGTGGATGTGTTCGTACGGGAGCCGCGGCTCGTGTCGGTGCTGTTGAGCGGATCCGTGCCAGGTGGTCTACCGGCCGGGCCGGTGCGGGT
>JAFMQQ010000765.1 GCA_017354595.1 Micromonosporaceae bacterium | reverse complement strand
CGTCTCTGGATCGGGCGACGCCATCGCCCGCAGAATGTCCGGGGCTTCCGTCGCCGGCCCGTACGCGCCCGTGTATCTGGCCCAGTCGATCTCGCCGATCCCGTCCAGCATCCGGACAGACTACCGACGCGATTATGGTGGGCAAGCCGTCAACCAGATGCAGGCGCCGGCGGGAGCGTGACGGCATCGAAGCCGCAGTACCGGATCGCGTTGATGATGGTGGGCAGCGCCGCAACGGTCTGCGACCGGTCACCGCCGCCGTCGTGCAGCAGGACGACACTGCCTCCGGTCAGTCCATGGACGATCGCCTGCTCGATCGCGGCGGTCCCGGGCCGGGTCCAGTCGTTGGCGTGCAGGCTCCAGAAGACCGGGGTGAGGCCCACGAGCCGGATCTCGTCAAGGATGGCCGCGCTGACCCGACCCTCCGGTGGGCGCAGGCACGTCGGTGCGTGGCCGGTGACCTCCCGGATCAGGTCGGCGGTGCGGTGCATGTCGCGCAGCCGCTCCCGATCCGTCTGCTCGGTCATCCGGATGTGCTCCCAGCCATGCACCTCCACCGCGCAGCCCTGCCGGACCATCCGGGTCAGTGTCTGCTCGTACCCGCGGATCTTCGAGCCCAGGACGAAGAACGTCGCCGGGGTACCGGTCTGGTCGAGCACGTCGAGTACCTCGGTGGTCCACCGCGGCTCCGGCCCGTCATCGAAGGTGAGCGCGACCTGCCCGGCCGTGCCGCCCAGGTCGGTCAGCCGGGTCACCGGGATGTCGATGGTCGGGTAGCGCCCATGGCCGTCGCGCTGCGGCCGGGGGCGCTGGACCGGTTCCCGGCTGGGGCCCGCCCTGCCGGGGCTCGCCGCGCGGTCGGTCAGCCGGTCCCGCATGCCGGTTCTCGACCCCCTTCGGTACGAACGATTTCGCGTGCGGCGTCGACATGTCTCAGTGACAGCACCCTATGGCCCCTGGTCAAAGGCGGTCAACCTGGCCTGCGTTTGTTGACGATCTCGCAACTCGGTCGATATTCTCACGGAAATCTCGCCGACGACTTTCAGAAATCTTTCGGCACCGACCCTACCTCACCCCGTCCCCGTGATGTATGTCAGCGCAAGGAGGTCTGACGTGAAGGTCCGCCGTCTCACCACCGTGGGAGCCGCGCTCGCGGTGACCGTCCTGATCGGCGGCACCGCCGCCAGCGCGGTACCCAACGGTGCGCAGTTCCGGCCGCCGGCCGACTCGCTGCGCGCCCTGGCCCAGCCGACCGGCCTGCGCATCGGTACCGCGGTCATCCCGTTCGACCTGGACACCGACGGGTACGTGCAACTCGTCGGCGACCAGTTCTCCGTCGTCACCCCTGGCAACGAGATGAAGTGGCAGGTGGTCGAGCCGACCCAGGGCAGCTATGACTGGACCGCGGCCGACCGGCTGGTCAGCTTCGCGCAGGCGCACGGCCAGCTCGTCCGCGGGCACACCCTCACCTGGCACAACCAGCTGCCCAACTGGCTGACCGCCGGCGTGGCCGACGGCTCGATCAGCAACGACCAGCTGAAGTCGTTGCTGCACAAGCACATCGTCGACGAGATGACCCACTTCAAGGGCAAGATCTGGCAGTGGGACGTGGCCAACGAGTTCTTCACCGACAGCAACCCGTCCCAGATCAACCCCAACGACTTCTGGGTGTCGCACCTGGGCGCCGGCATCCTCGGCGACGTGTTCCGCTGGGCGCACGCGGCCGACCCGAAGGCGCTGCTGTTCTACAACGACTACAACATCGCCGGCGAGGACGGTACCAACGCCAAGAGCGACGCGGTGTACGCGTGGGTCAAGAGCCAGCTCGCCGCGGGCGTACCGATCAACGGTATCGGCGACCAGGGGCACCTGGACACCCAGTACGGCTACCCGTACTCGTTGCAGAGCAACCTGCAGCGCTTCGCGAACCTGCACCTGAAGGTCGCGATCACCGAGGCGGATGTGCGCACCTTCGTCACCGACGCGGCCTCCCAGGTGCCGACCGACCACCTCGCCGAGTTCGCCCAGCCGTACGAGTTCGAGCAGATGCTCAAGGCGTGCCTCGCGGTGCAGGCCTGCATCTCGTTCACCTTCTGGGGCTTCGGCGACGCGGACTCGTGGGTGCCGGGCTTCTTCAAGGGCGAGGGGTACGCCACCATCTACGACGTCAACCTCAACCCGAAGCCGGTGATCCAGGTCCTGCAGCAGGAGCTCCGGCTGGCCGCGCGCGCCGCACCGGTCCGCTGACAAAGACCGCCGCGCCGCGCCACCGGGGCCGCGGCGCGGCGCCAGGGAGTGTGCCCC